>NZ_JBJGZQ010000003.1:0-252190 GCF_054050595.1 Geodermatophilus sp. SYSU D00779 | reverse complement strand
TAAAGAATACGCCCCCCCCCCCCACCCCCCCCCCCCCCCCCCCCCCCCCCCCCCCCCCCCCCCCCCCCCCCCCCCCCCCCCCCGCGCCGGGTCGTCGGCGCCGTAGACCGCGGAGCCGGCCACGAAGACGTCGGCGCCGGCGGCGGCGGCCTGCTCGATGGTGTCGGCGTTGATCCCGCCGTCGACCTCGACGAGCAGCGTCAGGTGCCCGGTCTCGACCAGCTCCCGGGCGCGGCGGACCTTGGGCAGCGTCTCGGCGATGAAGCGCTGCCCGCCGAAGCCGGGCTCGACGGTCATGACCAGCAGGGTGTCGAACCCGGGGAGCACGTCGAGGTACTCCTCCAGCGGCGTGCCGGGCTTGAGCGCCAGGCCGGCCAGCGACCCGGCCGCGCGCAGGTCACGGGCGACGGCGCGGGGGTCGCCGGTGCAGGCCTCGGCGTGCACGGTGACGTTGCGCGCACCCGCCTCGGCGTAACCCGGCGCCCAGCGCTCCGGGCCCTCGATCATCAGGTGGCAGTCCAGCGGCACCGGGCTGACCGCCTGCACCGCCTGCATGACCGGCAGCCCGAAGGTCAGGTTCGGCACGAAGTGTGCGTCCATGACGTCGAAGTGCAGCCAGTCGGCATCGGCGACCCGCTGCGCCTCCTCGGCCAGCCGGGCGAAGTCCGCCGACAGGAGGCTGGGTGCGATGAGGGGGCTGCGGGGCACGTCCGCCGAGTCTAGGCGGCGGTGATCACCGTCCCGCGCGCGAGCGGCGGTAGGCCAGGCCGCCGGCCACGGCCGCGACCGCGACCACCACGGCTGCCGCGACCAGCCAGCCGCTGCCGCTCCCCTCGTCGTCCTCGGTGGCGGCGGCCGGCACCGACGCGGTGGGCGCGGCGGGGGTGGACGCCACCGTGGGAGCCGGCGGAGCGGGCGCGGCCGTCGTGGGGGCAGCCGTACCCGGGGCGACGACGAGGACCGGCGCGGGCAGCTCCGGCTCCGGCCCGCCGGGCACCTCCCGCTCGATCCAGGCGTCCTCGGTGCCGTCGGCGTAGACCTGCACCGTCGGGAAGGCCAGCTCGGTCACACCGGCGGGCAGGGTCGCCACGGTGACCGCGTACTCGGCGTCCGCGCCGACCGGCAGTGCGGGCCCGCCGACGTCGAAGCCCTCCGCGGTCGGGGTGAGCGCCCACCCGGGCGGCCCGGCGGCCAGCGTCACGTCGGCCGGGTCGATGCCGTCGGGCAGCTGGGTGCGCATCGCGGTGATGCCCGAGGCGGCCTCCGACGCGGCGGAGAAGGCGAGCGTCACCGGACCGGCGCCGGCCACGGCGCCCTCTGCGCTGACCTCGACGTGGGCGGCCGCCGTCCCGGTCCCGGCGGCGAGCAGGACGGCGCCCATCAGGACGGTGGCGGTGGTCCGGCGCACGGCCGGCGATCGAGTGGTCACGGTGCAGTGGTCGTCGGCAGGACGCGCCCGGTTCCCGCCGACCCGCTCCGTGGCCGGGAGGTCGCCGTCCGTAGGAGTCCCCGGCGCGCCGGGATGGAATGTCCGCTCTGAGCTGCACCGCGTCCCGAGACCCCCAATACGGAACTGACCCTCCTTATCGTTCGAGCCGTGGTCCGAGGGAGACGGCGGACAGCGGGGCACCGAACGGGGCGTCGCTCCTCGGTGGTCGTCCCCGTCACCTGGTTCACCTGTGCCGGACTCGCCGTGACCCTCGCGCTGGCCCTGCTCACCGGGGTGCTCGCCCGCCGAGCCGGTCTCGAGCAGGGCACCCGGGCCTTCGAGAGCCTCGCCCGCGTCACGGCCGCCACGCTCACCCCCGCCCTGGACGGTGACCCCACCCGGCCGCCCGACGCCCCCGGCGACCTGGGCACCCACGTCAGCGCGCTGGTCAAGGCCGGTCCGGTGGTCGCGGTCCGGGTGCGCGCCGGTGACGGTCGGGTGCTCTGGGCCGACGACCGCAGCGTCGTCGGCCGGCAGGCCCCGCTGCCGCCCGAGGCACGGCGGGCCCTGGACTCGGGGTCGGTCGGCTCGCAGGTGGCCGATCCCGGCGCCCCGGGCGTGCTCGCCGGCCGCAGCAGCGGCCGGGTGCTGGTGGCCTGGGTGGCGGTGGAGGACGTGCACGGGACCCCCCTGCTGGTCGAGTTCCACGAGAGCTACTCCGAGGTCACCGACATCGCCGAACGCGCCTGGATGCGCTTCACGCCCGCCGCGCTGGGCGCCCTGGCGCTGCTGCAGGTGATCCAGGTGCCGCTGGCCTGGCGGCTGGCGTCGCGGCTGCGCCGCTCGCGGCAGGCCGAGGACGCGCTGCTGCAGGCCGCCGTGGACGCCTCGGACGCCGAGCGGCGCCGGATCGCCGGCGAGGTGCACGACCACGTCGTCCAGGACCTCACCGGGCTGGCCTACGACCTCGACGCAGCACGGATGCGCGGCAGGCCGCGCAACGCCGAGGACGCCGAGCTGCTGGAGCGGACCGCGGCCGCGGTGCGCCAGACCGTCGAGGACCTGCGCACCCTGCTCGTCGCGCTGATCCCGGCCCGCGGTGCCTTCCGCGGCGGCCTGCTGCCGGCCCTGCAGGTGCTGGCGCAGGAGGTCGGCCGCTCCGGCATCCGCGTCTTCGTGTCCGCCGACGCCGCCCGGGACCTGCCCGGGCCGACGGCCGCACTGCTCTACCGCTGCGCACAGGAAGCGCTGCGCAACGTGACCACGCACAGCCGGGCGACCTCGGTCGAGGTCGTCGTCACCCGAGACCAAGGGGTTGCCACCATGCGCGTCGAGGACGACGGGCAGGGCTTCGACGAGAGCCGTCTGGACGAACGGTTCGCAGCCGGCCACGTCGGGTTGCGGGCACTGGGTGAGCTGCTGGTGGACGCGGGCGGCTCACTGACGCTGACCAGCGCCCCGGGACAGGGCACCCGGTTGGTCGCGACCGTGCCGCTGTCCACCACCGCGCCCCTGTCCGCCGGAGCGGCACGGTGATCCGGGTGCTGGTCGTCGACGACCACGCCGTGGTCCGGCGGGGCATCTCCAGCTTGCTGGACGCCGCCGACGGGCTGGAGTGCGTGGGCGCGGTCGGGGACGGCGACACCGCCCTCGAACTGGTCGAGCGGCTGGACCCCGACGTCCTGCTGCTGGACCTGTCGATGCCGGGCCCGGACGGTGTGACGGTGATCCGCACGCTGCGCGAGCGCGGCCGCACCACCCCGGTGCTGGTGCTCACCTCCTTCGGCGAGCCCGACCTGGTGCTGCCCGCGCTGATCGCCGGCGCCGACGGCTACCTGCTCAAGTACCAGGACGGCGAGTCGATCCTCGACGCGGTGCGCTGCATCGCCGCCGGCGGAGCGCCGATCGACCCGATGGTGACCTCCGCGCTCCTCGCCGACCTGCGCGACCGCGGCCAGGGCGACCTGCTCACCGACCGCGAGAAGGAGGTGCTCGAGCTGGTCCGGCAGGGCCTGCCGAACAAGGTGATCGCCCGGCGGCTGCGGATCAGCGAGGCCACCGTCAAGACCCACGTCACACGCATCCTGCAGCGCATCGGCGCCACCGACCGCACGCAGGCGGCGCTGTGGGCCGAGCGCCGGCTGCGGCCGGCCGGGCCGCACCGGACGACGGGATGAGCGGCCCCGGCCGGCACCGCCCGAGCAGGCGCGGAGCGGTCCCACCGCCGGACCCGCAGCGGCGTCCGGTCCTGCTGCACTACGCGGCGAGCGGGTGGCCGGCGCGGCGGCGGTGGTCCGAGCGGCTGGCGCTGGCGGCCGGTGCGATCGCCGTGCTGGGGGCCATCGGCATCGTGACGCTCACCGGTGCCTGGGCCGGCTTCTCGCTGCTCGGCGGGTCGACCGAGCCCGCGCGCCGGGCGGCCGAGGAGCCCGCGGTCGGCACCGCGGCCCCCAGCCGCCCGCCGTCGACGTCACCCGCCGCACCGTCGCAGGACGCCGGCGCGGCACCGCAGCGCGGCACCACGCCGGGAGCGGACCGGTGGGCAGGGACGTCCCTCGCCGCGCAGTCGACCGCCGCGCCACCGGAGGCCGCGCGGCAGGACGCCGTCCCGCGGACGACGGCGCCGCCGCAGGACCGGCCGGCCCCGTCCACCTCCCCGCGGATCGCCGGAGCGACGCCTCCGACGAAGGCGGCCGGGGCGCCGCAGGCGACAGCACCCGCGCCGGGGGCGGGGAACGCCGGGACGCCGTCGGCGGACACCCCGGCACCCGAGCCCGCACCGGCACCTGGGCCCGCTCCCGTGCCGGGGACGCCGCCGGCTCCCGCGACACCCTCCTCCTCGCCCGCGCCGCGGTCGGACGCCGACTGGCACCCGCACGACCATGACCGGCACGAGGACGAGGGGAAGGGGGAGGAGGACAAGGAGGAGGACAAGGAGGAGGACAAGGAGGAGGACGAGGAGGAGAACAAGCACGAGGACGAGGACGAGGAGTGGGACGGGGGACACGGCGGCGGGACCGCCGAACCGGTGCGGGGCGGCTCCTCCGCACTCCCGACGACGAAGCCGGCCCCGACCACGTCGGCCCCGGTGACGACGGCCCCGGTCCCGACCACGTCGGCCACGGTGACGACGGCCCCGGTCCCGACGACGACGGCCCCGGCGTCGACCTCGCAGGCCGGGTGACCGCCCGGCTCAGCGGGTGCGGCGGAGCAGCGCCATGAACATCGCGTCGGTGCCGTGCCGGTGCGGCCACAGCTGGCCGTAGGACCCGCGGGCGATGCCGGGCACCTCCGGGAACAGCGGCGCGACCGGCAGCACCTCGACGTCGTCCCGGCCGGCCGCGGCGTCGACCACGGCGACGGTCTCGTCGGTGTGCGGCGAGCAGGTCACGTAGGCGACCACCCCACCGGGGCGCACCGAGGTCAGCGCGCTGTCGAGCAGCGCCGTCTGCAGGTCCACCAGCGGCGGGACGTCGTCCGCGGTGCGCCGCCAGCGCACCTCGGGGCGGCGGCGCAGCGCCCCCAGGCCGGTGCACGGCGCGTCGAGCAGTACGCGGTCGAAGGAACCCGGCGACCACGGCGGTGTCCGCCCGTCGGCGACCACCACCTCGACGTCGTCCTCGTCGCGCAGGGCGCGGCGGACCAGCTCGGCGCGGTGCTGCGCGCGGTCGGCGGCGGTGAGCCGCACGCCCTCGGGCCGGACGGCGGCGAGCAGCCCGGCCTTGCCGCCGGGGCCGGCGCACACGTCGAGCCAGGCGGCGTCCGGACCCTCCAGCGGCGCGCGGACGAGCAGCAGAGCGGCCAGCTGGCTGCCCTCGTCCTGCACCGCGGCCCGCCCCTCGCGCACCGACGGGACGCGCGCCGGGTCCCCACCACCCAGCCGGACGGCGTACGGCGACCACGGACCGGGCTGCCCACCGGCCTCCGCCACCAGCTGGTCGCGAGGCACCCGCCGGGCGACCAGGTGCACCTCGGGCGCGGCGTCGTCGGCCAGCAGCGCGGGCTCCACCTCGGCCTCGTCGCCGAGCGCGTCGCGCCAGGCCTCGACGATCCAGCGCGGGTGGTCGGTGGCCAGCGCCAGCCGCTGGTCGCCGTCCCCGTCGAGGCGCTCGACCCAGGCCGCGCGGTCCCCGCCCGCGGCGACCTTGCGCAGCACCGCGTTGACCAGCCCGGAGGCACCGGTGCCGACGATCGCCCGGGTGAGCGCCACGGTGGTGTCGACGGCGGCGTGTGCCGGCACCCGCAGGTCCAGCAGCTGGTGGGCACCCAGGCGCAGCAGGTCGAGCACCCGCGGGTCGAGCTCGGTCAGCGGCCGGGAGACCAGCGGAGCCAGGACCGCGTCGAGCGTGCCGGTGGCGCGCAGGGTGCCGTAGGCCAGCTGGGTGGCGAAGGCGGCGTCGCGCTCACCGAGGTCGGCGGCGCGCTCCCGCAGCAGCTGGGGCAGCAGCAGGTTGGCGTAGGCGTCGCGGCTGCTGACGCCGTCGAGGACGTCGAAGGCGGTCAGCCGCGCGCCGTCGAGCACCGGGCGGGAACGGCGGGACGGCGGCCGTCGGTTGGCGCGCCGGGGAGCGCTCACGAGGCCTCGCCCCCCAGCCGCTCTCCCGGCGCCGGCCGCGCCCCGCGCGCCCAGTCCGGCGCCGGCAGCATCCGCTTGCCGGCCGGCTGGACCTCGCCGAGCCGGACCGCGCCGCGACCGGTGCCGACCAGCACGCCGGTCGGCCCCACCGACAGCTCGCCGTGCGCCAGCCCCAGGGACGTCGGCAGCGGCTCGACCGGGCCCAGCCGCAGCCGGTCGCCGCGCCACGTCGTCCAGGCCCCGGGCGCAGGGGTGACCCCCCGGACCCGCCGGTCGACGACGTGGGCCGGCAGTGACCAGTCGACGCGGGCGTCGGCCGGCTCGATGCGCGGCGCGAGGCTGATCCCGTCGGTCGGCTGCGGTCGGGGCTCGAGCGTGCCGGCCGCGATGCCGTCGAGGGTGGTCCGCAGCAGCCGGGCGCCGCTGATCGACAGGCGGCCCAGCAGGTCGCCGGCGGTGTCCCGCGGGCCGATCGGCTCGGTGACCACGCCGTAGACCGGCCCGGTGTCCAGGCCCGCCTCCAGCCGGAAGGTCGAGGCGCCGGTGACCTCGTCGCCGGCCATGATCGCGTGCTGCACCGGCGCGGCGCCCCGCCAGGCCGGCAGCAGCGAGAAGTGCAGGTTGACCCAGCCGTGCCGCGGCAGGCCGAGCGCGGCCTGCGCCACGAGGGCGCCGTAGGCGACGACCGGCGCGCTGTCGACGGCGAGCTCGGTGAGCCGCTCGAGGAACTCCGGCTCGCGCGGCGAGCGGGGCTGCAGCACGGGGACGCCGGCGGCGTCGGCCCGCTCGGCGACCGGCGAGCGACTCACCGTGCGGCCGCGGCCGGAGCGGGCGTCGGGGCGGGTGAGGACGGCGACGACCTCGTGGTCGGAGGCCAGCAGCAGTTCCAGCGAGGGGACGGCGACGTCCGGCGTCCCGGCGAAGAGGAGCCTCAGTGGGGGCTCACCTCCACGCGCGGCAGCCACGCGCCCGCACCGGCCCACTCGGCCTCGCCGATGGCCGCCAGCGCGGCGGCGCGGGCCTCGGCGTCCAGCCGGTCGACGAACAGGACGCCGTCGAGGTGGTCCACCTCGTGCTGCACCGCGCGGGCCAGCAGGTGCGAGCCCTCGACGCGGACCGGCTCGCCGTGGAGATCGAACCCGGTGGCCGCCACGTGGAGGTGCCGGCGGCAGTCGAAGGTGTAGCCGGGGATGGACAGACAGCCCTCCGGGCCCTCCTCGGTCTCCTCCCCCACCGGCGTCACCTCCGGGTTCACCAGGTGGCCGACCTCACCGTCGACGAACCAGGTGAACACCCGCAGCCCGACGCCGATCTGGGGGGCGGCCAGCCCGGCGCCGCCGGCGGCGAACATGGTCTCGGTGAGGTCGGCGACCAGCCGGCGCAGCTCCTGGTCGAAGTCGACCACCGGGGCGGCAGGGGTGCGCAGCACCGGGTCGCCCAACAGCCGGATGGGGGTCACGCTCACCGGTCGATCGTAGAAGGTGTCCCCTCGGCCCCCGCCGCTCGCAGGCCGGCCTCGCCCGGAGGCCCAGCCCGGGCTCGCGAGGGCTGGGAGGGGCGAGGTCCTCCTCCGTGCCGAGGGCCACCAGGACGGCGCGCCGTCCCCGGGGCCGGGTGGACCGCCTCAGCCGGACGAGGTCGTGGCCACCACCGCCGGCAGCCCCTGCGGCTCGCCGCCGCTGGGGCCGTCGTCCGGGCCGCACCGGCTGATCGACACGGTGACGGCCAGGACCGCGACCAGCAGGACCAGGCCGAGCACGATCCGCCGCAGCCAGCGGCGCAGGTCGCCGGGGTTGTCCGTGGAGCGGTGCGGGTCCTCTGCGGCGGCCCGCTCGGCGCGGGGGTCGGGGGGCGGGTCGGTCGATGTCACAGGCCCTCCTCGGCCACCGGACGCACGCCGAGCGCCCGGTGCTGAGCCACTCGGGGAACGCCGTTGCGCTACCCCGGCGGGGCGGTCGTCACACGGCCCGGTCGACCGACCTGGTGCGGCGTCCGCTCCGGCGCCTCAGACCAGCTCGAGCGGGTCCAGCTGGACGCGGACGTGCTCGGGGGCCTTCTTGGCGCTGCGCACGCCCTGCACCTCGGCCAGCGCGGAGGCCAGCGCCGCGCCCTCCGACCGCGGCACCCGCACCAGGTAGCGCTCCCGCTCGCCCTCCTGGCCGGGCCGCGGCGGTTCGGGCACCGGGCCCAGCAGGTCGGCGTCGGCGGGCAGCCGGGCGGCCGCGAGGAACTCGGCCAGCGCCGGCGCCGTCCCGGACAGCGCCGCCATCCGCGTCGCCGGCGGGAAGCCGAGCTCACGGCGGTCGGCGAGCTCGCGGGCGGCCAGCCAGCCCGGGTCCCAGCGCACCAGCGCCTGGACGACGGGGTGCGCGGCATCGGCCGCGACGACCACCTGACCGCCCTCTGACGCCGGGCGGACGAGGGCGGCGGCGTTCATCCACCGGCGCAACGTCTCCTCACCCGCGCGCAGGTCGGCCCGGCCGAGGAGCGCCCAGGAGTCCAGCAGCAGCGCGGCGCCGTACCCGCCCTCGGCGACCGGCTCGGCACCCGGGGTGGCGACGACCAGCGCCGGCCTGCCGGGCACGCTCGGCAGCACCCCGGACCCGCGGCCGGACACCCGCACCGCGGCGCCCGGGAAGGCCCGGCCCAGCTCCTCGGCGGTGCGGGCGGCGCCGACGACCGAGGCGCGCAGCTTCGTGCCGTGGCAGTACGGGCAGTCGAAGGTCGCCGCGGGGCGGGCGCACCAGCGGCAGGCCGGCACCCGCGACCCGCCCGGGCCGGGGGTGGGCGCGACACCCAGCGGCCCGGAGCAGACCGCACAGCGGGCCGGCGCCCGGCACCGGTCGCAGGCCAGGCCGGGCGCGTAGCCGGCCCGCGGCACCTGCACGAGCACCGGGGCGCCGTCGGCGAGGGCCTGGCGCGCGACGCGGTGGGCGAGGCTGGGCAGCCGGGCGGTGCGGGCGGCCGGGTCCCGGGCCAGCTCGGCGTCGGCGCCCAGGGCCTGCACCCGCGGCGCGGCGGCGCGCAGGGTGGCGCGGTCGGCGGTCAGCTCGTGCGCCCAGCCGCTCTCCACCAGCAGCTGTGCCTCCGCGGTGCGCGCGGTCGCGGCGAGGACGGCCGCGCACGAGGCGAGGTGGGCGCGGTGCACGAGCACGTCGCGGGCGTGCGCGTAGGGCGCGCGGGGCTCGGCGTGCAGGTCGTCGCCGTCGTCCCAGACGGCGACCAGCCCGAGGTCGGCGACCGGGGCGTAGACCGCGGCACGGGTGCCGAGCACCACCTTCGCGGTGCCGCGGACGACGTCGAGGAAGCGGCGGTAGCGGGCGTCGGGGGCGGCGTCGGCGCGCAGGACGACGACCGATCCCGCCGGCAGCCGGGCCTCCGCGGCGGCGGCCAGCCGGTCGAGGTCGCGGCCGTCGGGCGCCACGACGAGGGCGCCGCGGCCGCCGGAGAGGGCGGCCTGGCACAGCTCGACCAGCCGGGCCGGCCAGTCCTCCCCCGGCAGCGCCGTCCACACCGCGCGGGCCGGCCGGCCCTCGGCGACGGCGGTGAGCAGCGCCGGGCCGGTCGGGTACCGGGCGAAGCCGGCCGGGTCCGGGGGCGCCGGCGGCGGGGGCGGCTCGGCGGGCGGGCGCTTCTCGGCCGCGGCGCGGCGCGGCGGGACGGCGAGGCGGAGCACGTCGGTCACCGTGCCGCCCCAGCGCTCGGCCACCGCCCGGGCCAGCGTGAGGACCTCCGGGGTGAGCACCGGCTCGGCGGAGACGACCTTGGCGAGCGGCGCGAGCTTGCGTCCCGACTCGCTGACGTCGGTCAGCTCCAGGACGAAGCCGTCGACCAGCTGCCCGGCGAAGCGCACCCGCACCCGGCACCCGGCCCGCACCTCGTCGGCCATCGCGTCGGGGACGGCGTAGTCGAAGGGCCGGTCCAGGTGCGCCAGGGGCACGTCGACGACGACCCGGGCCACCCGCTTCGGCCCCGCCCCGAGCTCGCGAGGGGTGAGGGGGGCGGGGTCCTTCGACAGCGGGGTCTCCGTTCGACGCGGGCTGAGCGGTCACCCGTCAGTGTCGCCGCCGGGACCGACGGAACCCGGTGGCCCCGCTGCTGCGAGCGTGGATGGAACGGGCGGCGCGGCCACCCTCCAGGGCCCCGCGCCGAGCGAGCGGGGCGCGGGGAGGGGTGGCCCTCCTTCAGACCCCCGCGGCCGAGCGCAGCGCCTCGACGCGGTCCAGCCGCTCCCAGGGCAGCTCGACGTCGGTGCGGCCGAAGTGGCCGTAGGCGGCGGTCGGGGCGTAGATGGGGCGCAGCAGGTCCAGGTCGCGCACGATCGCGCCGGGCCGCAGGTCGAACACCGCGCCGATCGCCTTCTCCAGGACGTCGTCGGCGACCGCGCCGGTGCCGAAGGTCTCGACGAACAGGCCGACCGGGTGCGCGGCGCCGATGGCGTAGGCGACCTGCACCTCGCAGCGGCGGGCCAGCCCGGCGGCGACGACGTTCTTGGCCACCCAGCGCATGGCGTAGGCACCCGAGCGGTCGACCTTCGACGGGTCCTTGCCGGAGAAGGCGCCGCCGCCGTGGCGGGCCATGCCGCCGTAGGTGTCGACGATGATCTTGCGACCGGTCAGCCCGGCGTCACCCATCGGGCCGCCGATGACGAACTTGCCGGTCGGGTTGACCAGCAGCCGGTAGCCGTCGGTGGGCAGGCCGAGGGCGGCGAGCTCGGGCTCGACCACCAGCTCCTGCACGTCCGGGGTGAGCAGCTGCTCGATCGAGATGTCCTCGGCGTGCTGCGAGGAGACCACCACGGTGTCGACGCCGACCGGGCGGTCGTCCTCGTAGACGACGGTGACCTGGGTCTTGCCGTCGGGCCGCAGGTAGGGCACCGAGCCGTCCTTGCGGACCGCCGAGAGCCGGCGGGAGAGCCGGTGCGCCAGCGCGATCGGCAACGGCATGAGCTCGGGGGTCTCGTCGGTGGCGTAGCCGAACATCAGACCCTGGTCACCGGCGCCCTGACGCTCGATCTCGTCGTCGGCGACACCGGCGGTGCGTGCCTCGTAGGCGGTGTCCACCCCCTGGGCGATGTCCGGCGACTGCGAGCCGATCGAGACGCTGACCCCGCAGGAGGCGCCGTCGAAGCCCTTGCGGGAGGAGTCGTAGCCGATGGCGAGCACCGTCCTCCGGACGATGTCGGCGATGTCGACGTAGCCGGCGGTGGTGACCTCACCGGCGATGTGGACCTGACCGGTGGTGATCAGGGTCTCGACGGCGACGCGGCTGAGCGGGTCCTGCGCGAGCATCGCGTCGAGGATGGAGTCGCTGATCTGGTCGGCGATCTTGTCCGGGTGGCCCTCGGTCACCGACTCGGACGTGAAGAGGCGGCGTGACACGCGGTACTCCCTGGGGTCGGTGACGGTCGGGTGGACGCCCGGGGGTGAGCGTCTCGTCGGGTGCACGTTACCGGCGTGTGCCGGAGGCGGTGTCGGGCTCAGGCCAGCCGGGGGGCGACGACGTCCCAGATGCCGGCGGCCACGGCGTCCTTGCTGCCCTCGGGCAGCTCGGTGGCGCTGCCGTCGGCGGCCAGGACGACGGCGGCGTTGTCGGCGCGCCCGAAGACCCGGCCCGCCGAGACGTCGTTGACCACGAGCAGGTCGCAGCCCTTGCGGGCGAGCTTGGCGCGGGCGTGGGTGAGGACGTCGGCCTCGTCGTCCCCCGTCTCGGCGGCGAAGCCGACGACCAGCTGACCGGCGGGGCGCTTGGTGACCAGCTCGGCGAGGACGTCGGGGTTGCGCACCAGCGGGACGGCCTCGGGCTCGGCGCTGCTGCCCTTCTTGAGCTTGGTGGGCGCGACCGTGGCCGGCCGGAAGTCGGCGACCGCGGCGGCCATGACCACGACGTCGGCGTCCTCCGCTTCGGCGAGCACCGCGGTGCGCAGCTCCTCGGCGGTGCCGACGCCGACGACGCGGACGCCGAAGGGCGCCGGCAGCTCCACGTTGGCGGCGACGAGCGCCACCTCGGCGCCGCGGGCGGCGGCGACCCGGGCCAGCGCCCAGCCCTGCTTGCCGGACGAGCGGTTGCCCAGGTAGCGGACGGGGTCCAGCGGCTCACGGGTGCCCCCGGCGCTGACGACGACGCGACGGCCGGCGAGGTCCGGCGCGAGGGCGGCAGGGCCGCCGGCGAGCACGACCGAGGCGAGCGCGGCGATGTCGGCGGGCTCGGGCAGCCGGCCGGGGCCGGAGTCCGGGCCGGTGAGCCGGCCGACGGCGGGCGGCAGCACGATCGCGCCGCGGCGGCGCAGCGTGGCGACGTTGTCCTGGGTGGCCGGGTGCAGCCACATCTCGGTGTGCATGGCCGGGGCGAAGACCACCGGGCAGTGCGCGGTGAGCAGGCTCGCGGTGAGCAGGTCGTCGGCCCGGCCGGCGGCGGCACGCGCCAGCAGGTCGGCGGTGGCTGGCGCGACGACGACGAGGTCGGCGGTCTGGCCGATGCGGACGTGCGCCACCTCGTCCACGTCGGACCACACGTCGGTGGTGACCGGGTTGCCGGACAGCGCCTCGAAGGTGGCCGCGCCCACGAAGTGCAGGGCGGCCGCCGTCGGGACGACGCGGACGTCGTGCCCGGACTCGGTGAACGCGCGCACCAGCAGGGCGGCCTTGTACGCGGCCACGCCCCCGGCGACGCCCAGCACGATGCGGCTCATGCCGTCCATCCTCCACACACGGCGACGCCCCCGGCACCAGGTGCCGGGGGCGTCGACCACGAGCTGCCGGGACGGCCCCCTCGCAGGGCCCCGCCGTGAGCTCGCGGGTGGCGGGGGGCAAGGGGCGGGAGGACCCCGTCCTCTCCACCCTTCGCAGGCTCAGGGCGGGCCCCGGGACGGGGCCTCAGTTGTCGCCGGCCGTATGGGTCAGCAGACCCTCGTTGATCTCCCGCAGGGCGATGGAGAGCGGCTTCTCCTGCGGGGCGGTGTCGACCAGCGGGCCGACGTACTCCAGCAGGCCCTCGGAGAGCTGGCTGTAGTAGGCGTTGATCTGGCGCGCGCGCTTGGCGGCGAAGATCACCAGGCCGTACTTGCTGCTGGTGCGCTCGAGCAGCTCGTCGATCGGCGGGTTGGTGATGCCCTCGGGGGCAGGTGCGACTCCGGACACGGGCGGGCGTGCTCCTCAGCTCGTCAGTCGGGAGTGGCGGGCGGCGGCGCCGGGCCCCGTCACTCGGACGCGCCGCTGCTCCGGAGGGAACCGGGCGACGGCGCAGTCAGCAATCCTACCAACTCGTCGGCAGCGCGGGTCACGTCGTCGTTGACGACCACCACGTCGAACTCCCCGGCGGCGTCGAGCTCGGCCTGCGCGATGCGCAGCCGCTCCTCCTGGACCGCGGGCGGCTCGGAGCCCCGCCCGGCCAGCCGGCTGACCAGCTCGCCCCAGGACGGCGGGGCCAGGAACACCAGCTGGGCGTCGGCGTCGCGGGCCCGGACCTGCCGGGCGCCCTGGAGCTCGATCTCCAGCAGCGCCGGCCGCCCGGTGGCCAGCTGCTCGCGCACCGGACCCACCGGCGTGCCGTAGCGGTTGCCGGCGTACTCGGCCCACTCGAGCAGGCCGTCCTCGGCGATCAGCCGGTCGAACTCGGCGTCGCTGACGAAGTGGTAGTGCACCCCGTCGACCTCGCCGGGCCGGCGCCGACGGGTGGTGGCCGACACCGACACCCAGACCTCGGGGTGCCGGCGCCGGACCTCCGCCACGACCGTGCCCTTGCCGACCCCTGACGGGCCGGAGAGCACGGTCAGCCGTGCCGGGGCGTGCTCCGGGACAGCAGCTGCCACGCGTCGTCGTCCTCGACCTCCGGTGCCTGGTCCTGCGGGTCAGCCCTCGACGGGGACCTGCTCGGCGGCCACCTTCTCGCCACCGAACTCGGTCTCGAGGGCCCGGCGCTGGTTGGCACCCAGACCGCGCACCCGGCGGGTCGGGGAGATCTCGAGCCGCTCCATGATCTTCGCAGCCCGGGCCTTGCCCACACCGGGCAGGGACTCCAGGACCGCGGAGACGCGCATCTTGCCGATCACCTCGTCGGTCTCGCCCTGGCGCAGGACGTCACCGACCGTGGCGCCCTTGCTCTTGAGCCGCTCGCGCAACTCGGCTCGGGCCTTGCGGGCGGCCGCGGCCTTCTCGAGGGCCGCGGCACGTTGCTCGGGGGACAGGTCAGGGAGGGGCATGGTGCGACCCAATCTGTCGTCGCCGGTCATCCGATCGGCCGGCGGGGCTCGGGCTGTGTCGGGGGCAGGACTCACTGCTGAGCCTGTCGGCCAACCTAGCTCCACCTATATGTGCAGGTCACGCGGGTCTGAACCCCGGGTTTCCGGCAATCCGTGAGCCGCTTGTCACGATGAGTGACCAAAATTGCTCACGCACGGTCATACCCGCTGCTCAGACCTGGTGTCGGTACCGGACGGTCCCGGCCGGAACCGTTCTGACACGCCGGGTCCGACACGCCGGTCGGCGGCGTATACGTGCTGGTGAACGGCCGGACAGGGGTCTGGTCGGGTACCGCTTCCGACCGTGGACAGCTGCCGGCGGCGAGGCGCGGACCGCGCCGGGGCACGGCGGCGCCTCAGCCGGTCAGCTCCGCGGTCCAGCGCTCGGCAGCGGCGCGCAGCCCGGCCGGGTCGGGCCCGGCGGCCAGCACGTCCCGCGACACGGTCGGGACGACGGCGGTGCCGCGTCCGAACAGCCGGCGCAGGTCGGTCACCGACCCGCCCTGCGCGCCCAGCCCCGGCGCCAGCACCGGCCCGCCGAGGTCGGTGAGGTCGACGTCCAGCTCGTGCAGGGTGGCCCCCACGACGACGCCGAAGGAGCCGGACCCGTCGGCGGCGTTCCAGTCCCGCACGGTGTCGACGACGACCTGCGCGACCGACCGCCCGTCCACGACCGCGTGCTGCAGCGTGCCGGCGTCCGGGTTGGAGGTGCGGGCCAGCACGAACAGGCCCCCGCCGTGCCGGCGGGCGGTGTCGACGGCCGGCTGCAGCGAGCCGGGGCCGAGGTAGGGGCTGACGGTCAGGGCGTCGGCGGCCATCGGGTGGTCCGGGCGCAGGTAGCCGGCGTAGCCGTCCATCGTCGAGCCGATGTCCCCGCGCTTGGCGTCGAGCAGCACCAGCGCGCCGGCGGCGCGGGCGCGGGCGACGCCGTCCTCCAGCACGGCCAGGCCGCGCGAGCCGTGCCGCTCGTAGAAGGCCAGCTGCGGCTTGAGGACGGCGACGGTGCCGGCGAGGGCGTCGACGACGGTGCCGGTGAACCGCGCCAGGCCCTCGGGGCTGTCGGGCAGCCCCCAGCGCTCCAGCAGCGGCGCGTGCGGGTCGATGCCGACGCACAGCGGCCCGCGGGCGGAGACGGCGTCGGCGAGGCGCCGTCCGAACGGGGCGGTCACGCGCCCTCCTCGCCGGCGCTCGTCGGGCCCGTGCCGGACCGTGCCGGGTCCATGGGTGACCTCGCGAGCTCGGTCACCTGGCCACCGCCCGAGGCAGGGTGCCACCCAGCGCGTCGACGCAGTCACGGGCGAGGAACGGGTTGGCGAAGGCACCCGACGCCGACTGCACCGCGTCGGCCCCCAGGGCGAACAGCGCCTCGAACGACGCCGGGTCGGTGACGCCACCCATGGCCAGGACGTCGAAGTGCCGGCTCCCGGCCTCGCGCAGGGCGACCAGCCGGCGGGTGAAGTCCAACGCGGAGTCGCGCACCGCCGCCCCCGACAGCCCGGCCAGCTCGCGGCCGGGGAAGGTCGGCTCGCCGTCGCTGCGCCGCACCCGGCTCTGCAGCGTGTTGATGCCGGCGACGCCGTCGACCAGCGGCGCGAGCCTCGGCACCAGCGCGGCCAGCCGCGGCTCGTCGAGCCAGGAGAGCTTGGCGACCAGCCCGGTGCGGTCGTCCAGCGCGCGGCGCACGCCCTCGACCACGGCGACGGTCGCGTCGGCGTCCAGGCACAGCGGCGGCTTCACGCCCGG
The DNA here is from genome assembly GCF_054050595.1 of Geodermatophilus sp. SYSU D00779. Taxonomy (NCBI): domain Bacteria; kingdom Bacillati; phylum Actinomycetota; class Actinomycetes; order Geodermatophilales; family Geodermatophilaceae; genus Geodermatophilus; species Geodermatophilus sp. SYSU D00779. The sequence continues at coordinate 236,203 of NZ_JBJGZQ010000003.1, read as the reverse complement.
CGCCGAGGGGTTGAGCGTGTTGGGGCAGGACAGGTTGAGCTCGACGACGCTCGCACCGGCCTCCTCCGCGAGCCGGGCGGTGAGGGCGAAGTCGTCGACCAGGGCGGGGCCGTCGCCCTCACCCATGACGCTGACCAGGAGCAGCTGGTCGTCGTCGACGGCGGCCAGCGACCGCTCGAGGTCGGCCGCCCACTCCTCGGGCGCCGGTGACGGGACGCCGAAGGAGTTGACCGTGCTGACCTCCGGCGAGCCCGGGAGCACCCAGTCCCACGGGTCGGCGGTGACCTCGGCGGCCGCGCCCGGGGGCAGGCTGCGCGTCTCCCGCTGCGCGAAGACCCAGTTGGGCTGCTCGTTGGGCTCGTGCGCGCGGCTGCGGACGGTCTTGTAGGTCAGCACGCTGTAGCCGTTGCGCGCGAAGTGGCGGACCCACTCCGCACCGCCGCCCAGCACGCAGGCGGGCACGCCGATGGGGAAGCCGACGTCCCGGCCCAGCACCCGCCAGCGCCGTCCGCCGGCGACCGGGCGCTGCGGCAGCCGCGGCCCGACCGGGGTGGTCAGGTTGTCGCGGTAGGAGCCGAGGACGTCGTAGGCCGGGGTCGGCACGCCGGCGTCGGCGAGCACCGCCGCGTGGCGCGCGAAGAACAGCACGCGGGTCAGCAGCGGCAGGTCCTCGTCGCAGGCGTCCCCGGTGGCGAGCCGCGCCGCCACCCCGCGGGCCGCCGCCGCCAGGGCGTCGAGCTCCGGCTGCGGCGGCCGCGCGAAGCGGGTCACCCCGGCGAGGAACGCCGCGGGCAGGCCGTCGACCAGCCCGCGGGCCACCAGGTCGTCCCGCACCCGCCCGACGGCGTCGCTGCGCGACGCCGTGGTCACGCCCCGGTCCCGGCGAACGTGCTCGGCCCGCCATGGGTGCCGCCGGCGAGCGCGGAGTGGACCTCCTGCAGGCTGTGCACCCCGACGTCCCCGCGGCGCAGCGCCTCGACCCCCTGCACCGCTGCGGCCAGGCCCTGCACCGTGGTGATGCACGGGATGCCCGCGGCGACGGCGGCGGTGCGGATCTCGTAGCCGTCCAGCCGCGGCCCGCTGTTCCCCGGCGAGCCGAACGGCGTGTTGACGACGATGCCGACGTCCCCGGCCAGGATCCGCTCCACGCAGTTGCCCGGGCCGTCGCTGACCTTGCCGACGACCTCGCAGGCCACGCCGTTGCGGCGCAGCACCTGCGCGGTGCCGGCGGTGGCCATCACCTGGAAGCCGAGGTCGGCCAGCCGCTTGACCGGGAAGACGGCCGAGCGCTTGTCCCGGTTGGCCAGCGAGACGAAGACCGTGCCCTCGGTGGGCAGCGACCCGTAGGCGGCCTCCTGCGACTTGGCGAAGGAGGTGCCGAAGCCGGTGTCCAGGCCCATGACCTCGCCGGTGGACTTCATCTCCGGGCCCAGCACGGTGTCGACGCCGTGTCCCTCGACGGTGCGGAACCGGTGGAAGGGCAGCACCGCCTCCTTGACCGCGATCGGCATGTCCGCGGGGAGGTCGGCTGCGTCCCCGGTCGCGGGGAGCACGCCGGCGGCACGCAGCTCGGCGATCGTCTCCCCCACCGCGATCCGGGCCGCGGCCTTGGCCAGCTGCACCGCGGTCGCCTTGGAGACGAAGGGCACCGTGCGCGACGCCCGGGGGTTGGCCTCGAGGACGTGGAGGACGTCGTCCTTGAGCGCGTACTGGACGTTGAGCAGCCCCCGGACGCCGATGCGCGCGGCGAGCTGCTCGGTCGCCCGCCGGATGCGGACCACGTCGTCGGTGCCCAGGGTGATCGGCGGCAGGGCGCACGCCGAGTCGCCGGAGTGGATGCCGGCCTCCTCGATGTGCTCCATGACGCCGCCCAGGAAGAGCTCGGAGCCGTCGAAGAGCGCGTCGACGTCGATCTCCACGGCGTCCTCGAGGAACCGGTCGACCAGCACGGGGTGCTCGGGGCTGACGTCGGTGGCCTTGGCGATGTACGCCTCGAGCGTGGCGTCGTCGTAGACGATCTCCATGCCGCGCCCGCCGAGCACGTACGACGGCCGGACCAGCACCGGGTAGCCGATGCTCGCGGCGACCTCCCGCGCCTCGGCGAAGGCGGTCGCCGTGCCGTGCTTGGGCGCCTGCAGGCCGGTGTCGGACAGCACCCGCGAGAACGCCCCGCGGTCCTCGGCGGCGTCGATCGACTCCGGCGAGGTGCCCAGCACCGGCACCCCGGCGTCCTTGAGCCGCTGCGCCAGGCCCAGGGGCGTCTGCCCGCCGAGGGTGCAGATGACCCCGGCGACCGGGCCGGCGGCGCGCTCGGCCTCGACCACCTCGAGGACGTCCTCGAAGGTCAGCGGCTCGAAGTACAGCCGGTCGGCCGTGTCGTAGTCGGTGGAGACGGTCTCGGGGTTGCAGTTGACCATCACGGCCTCGTAGCCGGCGTCCTGCAGCGCCATCACGGCGTGCACGCAGGAGTAGTCGAACTCGATGCCCTGCCCGATCCGGTTGGGTCCCGAGCCCAGGATCAGCACCGCCGGCTTCTCCCGCGGCTCGACCTCGGTCTCCTCGTCGTAGGACGAGTAGTGGTACGGGGTGCGGGCGGCGAACTCGGCGGCACAGGTGTCGACGGTCTTGTAGACCGGCCGCACGCCCAGGCGCCGGCGCAGCGTCCGGACGCCGTCCTCACCGGCCAGCTCGGGGCGCAGCGCGGCGATCTGCCGGTCGGACAGGCCGTGCCGCTTGGCCCGGCGCAGCAGCTCCGCCGTGAGGGACGGCGCGTCGCGGACCTCGGCGCCGACCTCGCCGACCAAGGCGATCTGGTCGACGAACCACGGGTCGAAGCCGCTGGCCTCGGCGACCTGCTCGACGGTGGCACCGGCGCGCAGCGCGGCCTCGGCGACGTAGAGCCGCCCGTCGACCGGCGTGCGCAGCGCCTCGAGCAACTCGGCCGCCGACCGGGTGTCCTCCGGCCCGGTCCAGAAACCCGCGGTCTTCGTCTCCGTGGACCGCATGGCCTTGCCCAGCGCCTCGGGGAAGTTCCGGCCCAGCGCCATGACCTCGCCGACGCTCTTCATCGTCGTGGTCAGCCGCGGGTCGGCGCCGGGGAACTTCTCGAACGCGAACCGCGGGATCTTGACGACGACGTAGTCCAGGGCCGGCTCGAACGACGCCGGGGTGACGCCGGTGATGTCGTTGGTGATCTCGTCGAGCGTGTAGCCGATGGCCAGCTTCGCGGCGATCTTGGCGATCGGGAAGCCCGTGGCCTTGGACGCCAGCGCGCTCGACCGCGACACCCGCGGGTTCATCTCGATGACGACGAGGCGCCCGTCGGCCGGGTTGACCGCGAACTGGATGTTGCAGCCGCCGGTGTCGACGCCGACCTCGCGCAGCACCGCGATGCCGACGTCGCGCATCCGCTGGTACTCGCGGTCGGTGAGGGTCATGGCCGGGGCGACGGTCACCGAGTCCCCCGTGTGCACGCCCATCGCGTCGACGTTCTCGATCGAGCAGATGACGACCACGTTGTCGCTGCGGTCGCGCATCAGCTCCAGCTCGTACTCCTTCCAGCCCAGCACCGACTCCTCGATGAGGACGGTGTGCACGGGGGAGTCGGCCAGGCCGTGGGAGGCCATGCGGCGCAGGCTGGCCTCGTCGGTGGCGAAGCCCGAGCCCAGCCCGCCCATGGTGAAGCTCGGCCGGATGACGACGGGGTAACCGACCTCGGCGGCGGTCTCCAGCGCCTCCTCGACCGACGAGCAGACCCGCGAGCGCGGGGCGTCGGCGCCGATGGACCGCACGATGTCCTTGAACTGCTGCCGGTCCTCGCCGCGGTTGATGGCGTCGACGTCGGCGCCGATCAGCCGGACGCCGTACTTCTCCAGCACGCCGTTCTCGTACAGGCCGATGGCGATGTTGAGCGCGGTCTGCCCGCCGAGGGTGGCCAGCAGCGCGTCGGGGCGCTCCTTGGCGATCACCTTCTCGACGAACTCCGGGGTCAGCGGCTCGACGTAGGTGGCGTCGGCGATCTCCGGGTCGGTCATGATCGTCGCCGGGTTGCTGTTGACCAGGCTGACCCGCAGCCCCTCGGCCTTGAGCACCCGGCAGGCCTGGGTGCCGGAGTAGTCGAACTCGGCGGCCTGGCCGATGAGGATCGGCCCGGAGCCGATCACCATCACGTGGTGGATGTCGTCCCGTCTGGGCATCAGGCGCTCTTCTCCGCGGTGCTGTGCTCGACCTGCGGCGGCGGCCCACCGGCCTGCGCGTCCCCGGTGCGGGCGGTCTCCATGAGGTCGACGAACCGCTGGAACAGCGGCGCGGCGTCGTGCGGGCCGGCGGCGGCCTCGGGGTGGAACTGCACGCTGAACGCCGGCAGGTCGAGGCAGCGCAGCCCCTCCACCACGTCGTCGTTCAGGCCCACGTGGCTGACCTCGACCCGCCCGTAGGGGGTGTCGGTCGGCCGGTCCAGCGGGGCGTCGACGGCGAAGCCGTGGTTGTGGCTGGTCACCCGCACCGTGCCGCTGACCCGGTCGAGCACCGGCTGGTTGAGGCCGCGGTGGCCGAAACGCAGCTTGTAGGTGCCCAGGCCCAGCGCCCGGCCGAGGATCTGGTTGCCGAAGCAGATGCCGAACAGCGGCCGGCGGGCGTCGAGCACCCCGCGCACGGCGTCGACCGCGTAGTCGGCGGCGGCCGGGTCGCCCGGGCCGTTGGAGAGGAAGACGCCGTCGGGACCCGCCTCGAGGAGGTCCTCGGCGGTCGCGGTGGCCGGCAGCACGTGCGTCTCCACGCCGAGCTCGGCCAGGTGCCGCGGGGTGGCGGTCTTGATGCCGAGGTCGAGCGCGGCGATGGTGAACCGCTTCTCCCCCACCGCCGGGACGACGTAGGGGTCGTTCGCGGTGACCGACGGCGCGAGGTCGGCGCCGCTCATGCTCTCCGAGCCGCGCACCCGGGTCAGCAGCTCCTCGACCGGGAGGCCCTCGCTGCTGATGCCGGCGCGCATCGCGCCGCGCTCGCGCAGGTGGCGGGTCAGCGCGCGGGTGTCGATGCCGCTGATGCCGACGACGCCCTGCTCGGCCAGCTCGTCGTCCAGGCTGCCGGTGGCCCGCCAGTTGGCCGGGCGGCGGGCGGGGTCGCGGACGACGAAGCCGGCCACCCAGATGCGGCGGCTCTCGTCGTCCTCCTCGTTGACCCCGGTGTTGCCGATGTGCGGCGCGGTCATCACCACGATCTGGCGGGCGTAGCTGGGGTCGGTCAGCGTCTCCTGGTAGCCGGTCATCCCGGTGGCGAACACCGCCTCGCCCAGCGTCGTCCCGACCGCACCGTAGGCCTCGCCCCGGAACGTGCGCCCGTCCTCCAGGACGAGCAGCGCCTCTGTCACTTCTGAGCCTTTCCGTCGAGCACGGTGGGGACGCCGCGCAGGAACGTCGCGACCACCCGGCCGGGGAGCTCCCGGCCGGCGTAGGGGCTGTTGCGGCTGCGGCTGGCCAGCGCGGCGGGGTCGACGACCGCGCGCGTGCCCGGGTCCAGCAGCAGCAGGTTGGCCGGCTCGCCGGGGGCCAGCGGGCGGCCGTGGCCGTCGAGCCGGCCGATGGCCGCCGGGCGGGTCGACATCCGGTCGGCGACGCCGCGCCAGTCGAGCCGGCCGGTCTCGACCATCGTCGCGACGACCACCGACAGCGCCTGCTCCAGGCCCAGCATCCCGGGCCGGGCGTGCGCCCACTCGGTCTCCTTGTCCTCGACCGCGTGCGGCGCGTGGTCGGTGGCCACCGCGTCGATCACGCCGTCGGCCAGCCCGGCGCGCAGCGCCTCGACGTCGGCGTCGGTGCGCAGCGGCGGGTTGACCTTGAAGACCGGGTCGTAGCCCTCGGCGCACTCGTCGGTGAGCAGCAGGTGGTGCGGGGTGACCTCGGCGGTGACCTGCACCCCGCGGGACTTCGCCCAGCGGAGGATCTCCACCGAGCCCGCGGTCGAGACGTGGCAGACGTGCAGCCGGGCGCCGACGTGGTCGGCCAGCAGCACGTCGCGGGCGATGATCGCCTCCTCGGCGGCGGCCGGCCAGCCGGTCAGCCCGAGGCGGGCGGAGCGGTCGCCCTCGTGCATCTGCGCGCCGACGGTGAGCCGCGGCTCCTCGGCGTGCTGGGCGACCACGCCGTCGAGCGCCTTGACGTACTCCAGCGCCCGGCGCATCAGGGCGGGGTCGGCGACGCAGTGGCCGTCGTCGGAGAAGACGCGCACCCGGGCGGCGGAGTCGGCCATCGCACCGAGCTCGGCCAGCCGCTCCCCCCTCAGCCCCACGGTCACCGCGCCGACGGGGACGACGTCCACCAGGCCGGCCTCCTGGCCCAGGCGCCACACCTGCTCGACGACGCCGGCGGTGTCGGCGACCGGGTCGGTGTTGGCCATGGCGTGCACCGCGGTGTAGCCGCCCAGCGCGGCGGCGCGGCTGCCGGTCTCGACGGTCTCGGCGTCCTCCCGACCGGGCTCGCGCAGGTGGGTGTGCAGGTCGACCAGGCCGGGCAGCGCGACGAGCCCCGCGGCGTCGACGACGTCGGCGCCCGGGACCGACAGCGACTCGCCGATCGCGGTGATCCGGCCGTCCTCGACGAGGATGTCGGCGGCGTCCTCGCCGTAGGGGCGGGCGCCCGTGATCAGGGTGCTCATGCCATGTCCCCTCTCTCGCTCCGCTCGCCGTTCGCTCCGCTCCTCGCTCGCTGGGGCTCGCTGCGATGCTCACTCACTCGCGCGTCCTCCCAGCAGCAGGTAGAGCACGGCCATGCGCACGGAGACCCCGTTGCCGACCTGCTCGACGATCGTGGAGCGGACGGAGTCGGCCACCTCGGCGGCGATCTCCATCCCGCGGTTCATCGGGCCCGGGTGCATGACGATCGCGTCGTCGCCCAGGGCGCCCATCCGGCGCGCGTCCAGCCCGTAGCGGCGGCTGTACTCGCGGGCGCTGGGGAAGTACGAGGCGTTCATCCGCTCGGCCTGGACCCGCAGCATCATCACCACGTCGGCCTTGGGCAGGACGGCGTCCAGGTCGTAGGAGACCTCCGCCGGCCAGCTGCCCACCCCGACCGGGAGCAGCGTCGGCGGCGCGACCAGGGTGACCTCGGCGCCGAGGGTGTGCAACAGCCACACGTTGGAGCGGGCCACCCGGCTGTGCAGCACGTCGCCGACCACCGCCACGCGCACGCCCTCGAGCCGGCCCAGCCGGTGCCGGATCGTGTAGGCGTCCAGCAGCGCCTGGGTCGGGTGCTCGTGGGTGCCGTCGCCGGCGTTGACCACGCTGCCGCGCACCCAGTTCGCCAGCCGGTGCGGGGCGCCCGAGGCCGAGTGCCGGACGACGATGGCGTCGGAGCCCATCGCCTCCAGGGTCAGCGCGGTGTCCTTGAGGCTCTCCCCCTTGGAGACGCTGCTGCCCTTGGCGGAGAAGTTGATGACGTCGGCCGACAGGCGCTTGGCGGCCAGCTCGAAGGAGATCCGGGTGCGGGTGGAGTCCTCGTAGAAGAGGTTGACCACCGTCCGTCCGCGCAGCGTGGGCAGCTTCTTGACCTCGCGGCCGGCCAGCGCGGCGTCGATCTGCGCGGCGGTGTCGAGCACCAGCGTCGCGTCGCCGCGGTCCAGGTCGGCGGCCTCCAGCAGGTGGCGCTTCACGCTCTGCTCCCCTGCTCGGCTCCGCGGTCGCTCCGCTCCGCGCTCGCAGGGCTCGCTGCGATGCCCGCTCCCCGTCGCCTCACTGCTCCCCCTCCGTCACGACGACCTCGTCCACGCCGTCGACCTCGGCCAGCCGGACCCGCACCGACTGGCTGCGCGAGGTCGGCAGGTTCTTGCCCACGTAGTCGGCGCGGATGGGCAACTCGCGGTGGCCGCGGTCGACCAGCACCGCGAGCTGCACCGCGCGCGGGCGGCCGAGGTCGCGCAGCGCGTCCAGCGCCGCCCGCACGGACCGGCCGGAGTACAGGACGTCGTCCACCAGGACGACGAGGCGGCCGTCGATGCCGCCCTCGGGGAGCACGGTCTCCTCCAGCGCGCGGACGCCGCGCATCCGCAGGTCGTCGCGGTAGAGCGTGATGTCGACGGTGCCGACGTCGACCGGGAACCCGGAGAACGCCTCCACACGGGCGGCCAGCCGGCGGGCCAGCGGGGCGCCGCGGGTGGGGATGCCGACGAGGACGACGTCGGCGCGGCCGTCGTCCCCCGCGCACTTCTCGATGAGCTGGTGGGCCATCCGGTCGACCACGCGGGTCACGTCGGCGGCGGAGAGCACTGCGGACGGCGACGGTGCACCGCCGTGGGCATGCTCGGTCGTGCGGGCCATCAGGCCTCCTTCCCCGCCTCACGGGACGGGTCGTTAAAGGAGTGGTCGGACCGGCATCGACCGTACTGCACGCGGCGATGTGACCCGCGACGCGCCGGGCGCGGGCATGATCGGGCCCCTTCTGACCCGGAGGAGTGTCCCGGTGTCGGTGGACCCGCTCGACCAGTACGCTCCGTGACGACAACCCGCCCCCGACGACGGACAGTGAGCAGGAAGCGATGAGCACCGACTACTCACGGGCCCTCGGTGCCCGGCTCCGCGCCATCCGCAACCAGCAAGGCCTCTCGCTCCAGGGAGTCGAGGACAAGTCGCACGGCCGCTGGAAGGCGGTGGTCGTGGGCTCCTACGAGCGCGGCGACCGTGCGGTGACCGTGCAGCGGCTCTCGGAGCTGGCGGTCTTCTACGGGGTCCCGGTCTCCGAGCTGTTGCCCGACCCGCGGCCCAGCTCGGCGGTCACCTCGACGACGAAGATCGTGCTGAACCTCGAGTCGCTGGGCTCGTTGCCCGCGGACGAGGCCGGCCCGCTGGCCCGGTACGCCTCGACCATCCAGGCGCAGCGCCACGACTACAACGGCAAGGTCCTCTCGATCCGCGCCGAGGACCTCAAGTCGCTGGCGATCATCTACGACATGAGCCCCGACGAGCTGACCAGCCGGCTCATCGAGTGGGGCGTCCTCTCCCCCGGCATGGAGAGCGTCGTCGGCTTCGGCGGCGACGAGGACGAGGACGAGGTCAACCCGAACTGGGAGCGCCGCCGCACCCCGCGCTGACGGAGGACCCGTCTCCTCACCGCTCGCCCCTCGCGGCGAGCCTCGGGACGGGGCAGGACGCCGAGGGCCCACTCCGACGTCGGGGTGGGCCCTCGGCGTCCGGGGCTGCTGCCCATCCCACACCCCGGGGACGCCGCACCACCCGCTGCGGGCCCTCGTCCGGCGGGCGTCACCCCCACCGGAGGACGACGGGCGCCGCCGGGTCGGTGTCGTCGACGACGACGTCCGCCGTGGGGGCCGGGTCGACCTCCCTGCGGCAGAGCGCCTGGCCGGGCAGGTGGCGGTGCCGGCGCTCGATCTCCGCACCCATCAGTGCGCGGTCGCGGACCGCCGCCCGATGCAGCGTCTCCGCCGCGGGCACGTGCAGGTGGACCGAGAGGTGCCAGCGACTCTGCAGCTCGGGGCGGTGCAGGAAGACGCCGTCGGCAACCAGGACGGCCTGCTCCGGCACCGGCAGGCCCCGAGGGACGCCGCACCGGGAACGAAGGGCCGCAGCCGGTCGGCCACGAACGCCACCAGGTCGGAGGAGTCCTGGTAGCAGCCCTCCGGCGAGAGCTCTCCCCGCGCGTACCGGACGTCGCGCGCAGCCGGGAAGTCGTCGATCGACACCCGGAGGACCGGACCGGACCGGGCAGGCGTGCGGCGAGACGATCGGCCGGCGTGGTCCTCCCCGCGGCGTCCGGGCCGTCGATGCCGACGAGCACGCGGGCCGCGCCCCGTCCCGAGGCTCGCCGCGAGCATGCGAGCGGTGAGGAGGACGGGGTCCTCTCAGCTGGTCGGGACCTCGGCGTCGAGGATCGCGCCCAGGACGCCGTTGACGTAGGGCGGCGAGTCGTCGGTCGACAGCGTCCGGGCCAGCTCGACGGCCTCGTCGATGACGACGGGGTCGGGCACGTCGTCGACCCACAGCAGCTCGAAGACCGCCATGCGCAGGATCGCGCGGTCGACGTCGGGCAGCCGGTCGATCGACCAGCCGTGCGCGTGCCGGTCGATCAGCTCGTCGATGCGGTCGGCGTGCTCGGCCACCCCCTCGACCAGCCGGACGGCGTGGTCGGGGATGGGCGGCGAGGCGAGCGCCACCCGCTCGCGGAGCAGCTCCAGCGGGTCGCTGCCTCGGACGTCGGCCTCGTAGAGGACGTCGACGGCACGCTTGCGCGCCTTGCTGCGGGCAGCCATGTGAGCGGCGTCAGTTGGCCCGGCCGAGGTACCGGCCGTCGCGGGTGTCGACCTTGAGCCTGTCGCCGGTGTTGACGAACAGCGGGACCTGGATCTGCGCGCCGGTCTCCAGGGTGGCCGGCTTGGTGCCGCCGGTGGAGCGATCGCCCTGCAGGCCCGGGTCGGTGTGCTGCACGACCAGCTCCAGGGTCACCGGGAGCTCGACGTAGAGCGGGGTGCCCTCGTGGACGGCGACGACGACCTCGGTGTTCTCCAGCAGGTAGTCCGCGCCGCCGCCGACGGTCTCGGCCGGGACGTGGATCTGGTCGTACGTCTCGCCGTCCATGAAGACGAAGTCGGTGCCGTCCTTGTACAGGTACGTCATGCTCCGCTTGTCGACGGTGGCGGTGTCGACCTTGGTGCCGGCGTTGAAGGTCCTGTCGACGACCTTGCCCGAGAGCACGTTCTTCAGCGTGGTGCGGACGAACGCGCCGCCCTTGCCCGGCTTGACGTGCTGGAACTCGGTGACGGTCCAGAGCTGGCCGTCGAGGTTGAGGACCATGCCGTTCTTGAGGTCGTTGGTGGTAGCCATCTAGAGGACCAGCAGTTCCTTGCTCGTGAGGGTCAACAACTCGGGCTCGTCGTCCGTGACGATCAGCGTGTCCTCGATCCGGACACCGCCGTGGCCGGGCAGGTAGACCCCCGGCTCCACGGTGACGGCCATGCCGGCGGCCAGCCTACCCGCGCCCAGCTGGCCGATGCCCGGTGCCTCGTGGATCTCCAGCCCCACCCCGTGGCCCAGGCCGTGGGTGAAGTGCTCGGCGTGGCCGGCGGCGGCGATGACGTCGCGGGCGGCGGAGTCGACGGCCACCACGTCGGCGCCCACGGCCAGCGCGGCCCGGCCCGCCGCCTGCGCGGCCGCGACGAGCTCGTAGACCTCGCGCTGCCAGTCGGCTACCTCCCCGAGCACCACCGTGCGGGTCATGTCGGAGTGGTACCCGTCGACGGTCGCGCCGAAGTCCAGCTTGAGGAAGTCGCCCGGCCGCAGCTCGGTGCTGTCGGGCCGGTGGTGCGGGATGGCGGAGTTCGCGCCGGTGGCCACGATCGTCTCGAAGGACGGCGCCTCGGCGCCCATCGACAGCATGCGGGCGTCGAGCTCGCGGCCGACCTGCCGCTCGGTGCGCCCGGGCCGCAGCGCGCCTTCGGCGGCCAGCTCGGCCAGCGCCGCGTCGGCGACCGCGCAGGCCCGGCGCAGCGCGTCGACCTCGTCGTCGTCCTTGACGGCGCGCAACGCCTCCACGGCGCGCCGCACGCTGGCCAGCTCCGGCACCGTGCCGCCGGCGGCGGCGTCGGCGAGCACCGACTCCAGCGCGCGCAGCCCGTCGACGGTCAGGTGGTGGCTCTCGTAGCCGATGCGCCGGGCGGGCGGGCCACCTGATCGAGGCAGCACGGCCTCACGGGCGAGGGCGGAGACGGTGGCGCGGTCGACCAGCAGCTCGACGTCGGGCACCTGGGTGCCGGCCTGGGTCGTGTAGCGACCGTCGGTGCCGAAGACGTCGGCGCCGTCGGTGCGCAGCAGCAGCGCGCCGTTCGAGCCGGTGAAGCCGGTCAGGTACCGCACGTTGAGCAGCTCGGTCACCAGGACGGCGTCCAGCCCGCGCTCGGCCGCCGTCGCCCGCAGCCGCTCCCTCCGCTCGGCGTACCTCACGACGTCCCCCGTTCGCCTCCGCGGTCGCTCCGCTCCTCGCTCAACAGCACCGGTCGCCTCCGCGGTCGCTCCGCTCCTCGCTCGCAGAGCTCGCTGCGATGCTCACTCCCTGTCGGCTCCGTGACCTCGCTGCGATGCTCACTCCCTGTCGGCTCCGTGACCTCGCTGCGGTGCTCACTCCCTGTCGTCTCACGCGACCCCCTGCGCGGCCAGCCAGCGCAGCGCCAGGACGTAGCCCTGCACGCCCAGCCCGGCGATCACCCCGTCGGCGACCGCCGAGACGTAGGAGTGGTGCCGGAACTCCTCGCGCTTGTGGATGTTGCTGATGTGCACCTCGACCAGCGGGGCGGTCAGCATCGCCAGCGCGTCGCGCAGCACCACCGAGGTGTGCGACCACCCGCCCGGGTTGAGCACCACCGGGTCCCCGGCGTCGGCCGCGGCGTGCACCCAGCGCAGCAGCTCGCCCTCGTCGTCGGTCTGCCGGACCCGCACCTCCAGGCCCAGCTCGTCGCCCGTGGCCGCGATCAGCTCGACCAGCTCCGCGTGGGTCGTCGTCCCGTACTTCTCCGGCTCGCGCGTGCCGAGACGGCCGATGTTGGCGCCGTTGAACACCTGGATCGTCACGTCGTCTCCTCGCTGGCGCTCATCGCCGCCGTGCCGAAACGTGCTCCGTCCCTGCGTGACCTCGCGAGCTCGGTCACGTGGGCACTCCTCCACCGACGGCCGCCCACGCGGCGTCGAGCCAGGCCTGGTCGGGGTCGGCGAGGATGCGCGGGTTGCCGATGCCGTCCAGGACGACGAACCGCAGCGAGGTGCCGCGGGCCTTCTTGTCCACGCGCATGACCGACTGGATGCGCTCCCAGTCCCCGGCGTAACGGGTGGGCAGCCCCATCGCGGCGACCAGCCGGGCGTGCCGGTCGACCTCGGCGCGGGTCAGCAGCCCCGCCTGGCCGGCCAGCTCGGCGGCGAAGACCAGCCCGACGGCGACCGCCTCGCCGTGCCGCCAGCCGAAGTCCTCCACCCGCTCGATGGCGTGGGCCAGCGTGTGCCCGTAGTTGAGGAACTCGCGCACGCCGGTGTCGTAGAGGTCCTCCCCCACCGCGTCGGCCTTGACCCGCACCGCGCGCTCGATGAGCTCCGCGGTGTCGCGGCGGCCGGTCGGGTCGGCCTCGAGCAGGTCGAGGAGGGCGGGATCGGCGATGAAGCCGCACTTGACCACCTCTGCCATCCCGGCGCGGAACTCCGCCTCGGGCAGTCCCGCGAGGACGTCGGTGTCAGCGAGCACGGCCACCGGCGGGTGGAACGCGCCGACGAGGTTCTTGCCCGCGCCGGTGTTGATGCCGGTCTTGCCGCCGAGCGCGGCGTCCACCATGCCGAGCACGCTGGTGGGCACCTGGACGACGCGCACGCCGCGGGTCCAGGTCGCGGCCACGAACCCGGCGAGGTCGGTGACCGCACCCCCGCCCACGCCGACGACGGCGTCGGACCGGGTCAGGCCCAGCCGGCCGAGCTCCTCCCACACGCCCGCGGCGACCGTGGCGGTCTTTGCCGCCTCCCCGTCGGGGACGACGACGGCCTCCGCGGCCACCCCGGCGGTCTGCAGCGTCTCGATCAGCCCGCCGGCCAGCCCGGCCAGCGGCGGCGCGTGGACGACGGCGGCGCGGGCGGTGCCGTCGAGCACCAGCCCCAGCTCGTGCTGGGCGCCGGGCCCGATGACCACGTCGTAGGGCCGCTCGCCCGGGACCGTCACCCGCCTGCGCGTCGCCGGTCCGCTCCCGCTCACGGTGTGGCCCGCACGGGGACCGCGGCCGCCACCTCGTCGACGACCTCACCGGGCGCGCGCCCGCCGGTGGCCACGGTGACGGTGGCGACCTCGGCGTACAGCGGCGCCCGCGCGGCGAGCAGGGTGCGCAGCGTGGCCCGCGGGTTGAGGCCGAGCACCGGGCGGGTGCGGCCCAGCCCCACCCGCTGGGCGGCCGAGGCCAGGTCGACGTCGAGCCAGACGACGGTGCCGCCGGCGCGGGTGTAGCCGGTCAGCCGCTCGCGCGTGACCGCGCTGAGCACCGCACCGCCACCGAGCGCCAGGATCCCGTCGTGCTCCTCGAGCGCGACCGCGACGGCCTGCTCCTCCAGCGCTCGGAAGTGCGCCTCGCCGAGGTCGACGAACAGGTCGGCGACCCGCTGGCCGGTGCCGGCCTCGACGTCGGCATCGGTGTCGCGGAAGGCGATCCCGAGCCGGTCGGCCAGCGCGGTGCCGACGGTGGTCTTGCCCGACGACGGCGGCCCGACCAGGACCAGCAGCGGACGGCGCACCCCGCCCGGTGGACCCCCGGTGCTCATCGGGTGGGCGGGGGTCCCGGGCCCGGCGGGGGTCATCGGATCGTCAGCGCGTCGAGGTAGGCGCGCGCGTTCCGGCGGGTCTCGGTCAGCGAGTCGCCGCCGAACTTCTCCAGCGCGGCGTCGGCCAGCACCAGCGCCACCATGGCCTCCATCACGACGGCGCCGCGGGGCACCGCACAGGCGTCGCTGCGCTGGTTGATGGCCACGGCCGGCTCACCGGTGGCGACGTCGACGGTGGCCAGTGCCCGCGGCACCGTCGAGATCGGCTTCATCGCGGCGCGCACCCGCAGCACCTCGCCGTTGGTCATGCCGCCCTCGATGCCGCCGGCGCGGTCCGACAGCCGCCGGATGCGGGCCGCGCCGTCGCCACCAGGGGCCAGCACGATCTCGTCGTGGGCCACCGAGCCGCGGCGGCGCGCGGTCTCCAGCCCGTCACCGACCTCGACGGCCTTGACCGACTGCACGCCCATGAGCGCGGCGGCCAGCCGGGAGTCCAGCCGGCGGTCCCAGTGCACGTGGCTGCCCAGACCCGGCGGCAGGCCGTGCACGACCACCTCGACGACCCCGCCGAGGGTGTCGCCGTTCTTCCGGGCGTCGTCGACCTCGGCGACCATGAGCGCGCTGGTCCCCGGGTCGGCGCAGCGCACCGGGTCCTCGTCGACGCGGGGGTTGTCGTGGGGACCGGGCACCACGCCGTCGGGGACGACGACCGGACCGATGCCGACCACGTGGCTGACCACCTCGACGTCGAGGGCCTGGCGCAGGAAGGCCCGCGCGATCGCGCCGAGGGCGACCCGGGCCGCGGTCTCCCGCGCGCTGGCCCGCTCGAGCACCGGCCGGGCGTCGTCGAAGCCGTACTTCTGCATGCCGGCCAGGTCGGCGTGACCCGGGCGCGGACGGGTGAGCGGTGCGTTGCGGGCCTGGCCGGCGAGCTCCTCGGGGTCGACCGGGTCGGCGGACATGACCGTCTGCCACTTCGGCCACTCGGTGTTGCCCACCTGGACGGCGATCGGCCCGCCCAGCGTCAGCCCGTGCCGGATCCCGCCGGTCAGCGAGACGACGTCCTGCTCGAAGGACATCCGGGCGCCGCGGCCGTGGCCGAGGCGGCGGCGGGCGAGGTCGAGGTCCAGGTCCGGCGTCGTGACCCGGACGCCGGCGGGCAGGCCCTCGAGGATGGCGGTGAGCTGCTGGCCGTGCGACTCACCGGCGGTCAGCCAGCGCAACATGACCGTGATTGTGCCAGTCGGCCGGCCCCGTCCCGGGTCCCACCCTGGGCCTGCGAAGGGTGGGGAGGACGGGGTCCTCTCTCAAGTCGGCAGCGCCTGACCCTGCAGCGCCAGGGCGAGTGCTGCGCCCACCAGCAGCGGCGGGCCGAACGGCAGCGCGGTGCGCCAGCCGGCCCGCCCGGCGGCGACCAGGGTCACCGACGCCGCGGCGCCGGCGACCAGGCCGAGGAGGACCCCGGCCAGCAGCGCACCCCAGCCCACCCAGCCCAGCACCAGGCCGAGCAGGCCCAGCAGCTTGACGTCGCCGAAGCCGAGCCCCCGCGGGGAGAGGACGGCGGCGCAGGCGGCCAGCCCGAACGCGGCCGCGCCGGCCAGCACGGCGCGCAGCAGCGCCGTCCAGGTGCCGAGCGCGAGGGCGTCGACCAGCAGCGCCGTGGCCACCGCCGCGTACGCCGGGACGGTCACCCGGTCCGGCAGCCGGTGGACGGCGAGGTCGACCTGCGCGAGCACCACCCCGGCTCCCCCGGCCCAGGCCAGCGCGACGGTGCCCGGCCGCACACCGGCGGCCAGCAGCGCGCCGGCCAGCGTCAGCGCGACCAGGACGACGGTCAGCGCGGTGCGCAGCGGCCCGGTCGGCGCCGCGTCGTCCTGCCCGGCCAGCCGGACCGACACCCGGGCCAGCCACGGTCCCAGGGTCAGCCCGCCGGCGAGGGCCAGGGCGGCGATCGTGCCGAGCGGGAGGTCCGCGGCGGGCACGCCGGTCAGCGGGAGCCGACGGCGGCGTCGAGCGCGCCGCGCATCGCCACGAGCGGCGCCGGCTGCCCGGTCATCAGCTCCACCTGGGCGGTGGCCTGCCAGAACAGCACCTCGAGGCCGCCCACGACGGTGCCGCCGGCCTCGCTGACCGCGGTCGCCAGCGGCGTCGGCCAGGGGTCGTAGAGGACGTCGAGGACGATCTGCTCCGCCGTCCAGGGCAGCCCCGCGACCGCCGGCTGGCCGCCGACCGGCACGGTGCTGACCACGACCTCGGCGTCGACGACGGCGGAGGCCAGCGAGACCACCGTCGTCGGGACGCCGAGGGTGGCGAGCACCCGCAGCAGGTCCCCGGCGCGACCCGGCTCGCGGACGACGACGTCGACGTGCGTGGCGCCCAGCGAGGCCAGCGCCACCGCCGCGGCCGCCGCCGTCCCCCCGGCGCCGACGATCGCGGCACGGTCCACCGAGGTGACCCCGGCCTGCTGCAGGGTGGTGCCGACGCCGAGGACGTCGGTGTTCTCCGCCCGCCAGCCCGCCTCGGTGCGCACCAGCGTGTTGGCCGCGTGCAGCAGGCGCGGCAGCGGCTCGACCACGTCGGCGACATCGGCCGCGGCCTGCTTGCACGGCATCGTCACCGAGAAGCCGCGCCACTCCTCGCCGAGCCCGGCCAGCAGCACCGGCAGGTCCTCCGCGCCGACGTCCAGGGCGTCGTAGCTCCAGTCGTCGAGGCCCAGCGCCGCGTAGGCGGCCCGGTGCAGCAGCGGGGACAGCGAGTGCCCCACCGGGCGGCCGAGGACGGCCGCCCGCCTGGATCCCGCAGCGGCCGCGTCAGCCACCGCAGCCGAGGCCCGCGGCGGCGCACCGTGCCCGCGCCGCCTGGAACTCCGCGTAGTCGGCGGTGAAGAAGTGACCGCCGTCGGCGTTGTCCAGCACGTAGTACAGGAGGTTCCCGGCGCTCGGCGCGAGCGCCGCCTCGAGGCTGGCCTCACCAGGGGAGCTGATCGGCGTCGGCGGCAGCCCGGCCCGGGTGCGGGTGTTGTACGGGCTGTCGGTCTGCAGGTCGGTGACGGTGAGGTCGTTGCCGTTCTTGCCCAGCCCGTAGGCCAGGGCGGCGTCGATGCCGAGCGGGATGCCCTGCCCGAGCCGGTTGTAGACGACCTGGGCGACGTCGGCCCGCTCCTCGTCCAGCCGAGTCTCCGACTGCACCATGGAGGCCACGGTGACGATCTCGGCCGGCGTCCGCCCGGCCGCGGCGGCGCGCTGCTCGAGCTGCAGCCGCTGGGCGGTCGAGGTGAACTGGCCGACCATCTGGCGCAGCATGTCGACCGGGGTGTCGTCGGGCTCGAACTCGTAGGTGGCCGGGAAGAGATAGCCCTCCAGCCGGCCGCCGGCGTACGCCGGGAGGCCCAGTGCGGCCGGGTCGGCGACCGCGGCCTCGAGCTCGGCGACCGGCCTGCCGGTCGCCTCGGCCAGCCGGTCGAGGACCGCCCGCACGGTGAAGCCCTCGGGGATCGTCACCCGCGAGACCATCCGGGAGGCCGGGTCCAGGAGCAGGTCCAGTGCGGCCGCGCCGCTCATCTGGGAGCGCAGCGCGTAGACGCCGGGCTGGATGCCGGTGGCGGCGGGCTCGGTCTCGGCGGCGTCGACGAAGGGGCCGGCCGAGGCGATGACGCCCTCGGCCACCAGGGTGCGGGCGATGTCGCTGAGGGTGTCGCCGGAGGAGACGCGCACCTCGACGGTGCCGCTGCCCTGCCCGGTGTAGTCCTCACCGCCCGGGTTGACCAGGCCGATCAGCGCCTTGCCGCCGTAGAAGATGCCGCCCACGAGGCCGGCGAGGACCAGCAGTGACAGGACGACGGCCAGCGGGTTGCGCCGGCGACGCGGGCGGCCCGAGCCACGCCCGCCGCCGGGCGGCTCGTCGGCGTGGTACTCGCCGGAGTCGTACTCGTCGGCGTGGTGCTCCCGCTCGGCGCGCCGGCCGCGGCGCCGGCGGCCGACGTCGTGGGTGCCGGAGGCGCCGAGCACCTCCAGCCCGCCGGTGGAGTCCGCGTCGTCCCACTCGGAGGGCTCGGCGGGGTGCACCGCGGTGTCGTCGGCGTCCGCGCCGGGGACGGCGGGAAAGGCACCCAGCCCGACCGTGGCGTCGTCGGTGGCGCCGTCGGGACGGCGGGAGAGCCGGGACCAGGCGCCCGCGGGCATCGGCGGCAGGTCGGGCAGCGGCTCGGAGGGGTGCGGGGGCCGCGGGTACTGCTGGTCGCCGGCGTGTGCGACCGGGCCGGGCAGCGGGCCGGTGCTGCGGTCCTCGACCCGGCGGCGGCGCGGAGCGGGGCCGGCGTGGTGGCCCTCGTCCCCGACCGGCGGCCGGCTGGGCATCGACGCCAGCCAGGCCGACGCGGCCACGCCGCTCGGGGACTCGGGAGAGGCGTGCCGACCCCGCCGCCCCAGCGGGGTCGGGTCGCTCACGAGCGCTCCCGCTGCGCGTCCAGATAGGCCTGGAGGATGACCACAGCCGCGGCCTGGTCGATCACCGGACGCTGGCGACGGCTGTCGAGACCGTTCGCCCGGAGGGAACTGGCTGCGGTCACGGTGGAGAGCCTTTCGTCGACGAGGTGCACGGGCACGGAGCCGATGCGCCCGGCGAGTGCCCGAGAGTAGGCACGCGCCTCCTTCGCCGACGCGCCCGACGCACCCGAGAGGTGCCTCGGCTCCCCCACGATCACCTCTGTCACCTCGTGTTCCGCGACGAGCGCGGCGATGCGGTCGAGGTCGGACTCGTCCCGCGCCCGCTGCACCGTCTCCAGCGGGCTGGCCAGCGTGCCGGTGGGGTCGGAGATCGCCACGCCGACGCGCACGCTGCCGACGTCGATGCCCAGCCGACGGCCCTGCCGCCGCTGCCGCGGCGGGATGGGCAGGCCGCCGGGCAGCCCGCCGGAGAGGTCGATCTGCGCCGTCTCGTGCCGCACCGGCGGGAAACCGGCGCGCAGGTCGATCTGCTCGGTCGCGTGGTGCACCGGCTCCTGCGGCCGGGCGGGTGGGGTGGCGCGCGGCCGCGACGGAGGGACGGCGGGCCGCCCCTGCATCGGGCGCTCGCCCGCCGGACCGGTCTGGTCGGGGTGCTGACTGGGCACTCCGCTCACCTCCCTGCGGCGGTCGCGACCGCCTGTTCGCCGGCCTGCAGGGCCGCTGGGATGCCCGCGGGGTCCGTACCGCCCCCCTGGGCCACGTCTGGCTTGCCCCCGCCACGTCCGCCGACCGGGGCCGCTGCCGCCCGCAGCACGTCGCTGGCGCTGAGCCCGCGCTCCTGAGCGGCCGGGTTGAGGGCCGCCACGAGAGCCACCTTGCCCCCCGACTCGGACGCGAGCAAGACCACCGCGGGACGGTCGGCGGGCAGCCGACCCCGGACGTCGAGGGCCAGTGTGCGCAGGTCGCCGCCGCCCAGTCCGCCCGGCGCGCCGGTGACCACCGAGACACCGCCGACGTCGCGCGCACCGGCGGCCAGCTCCCCGGCCGCGGCCAGGGTCCGCTGGGCCCGCAGCTCGGCGAGCTCCTTGTCGACGTCGCGCAGCCGGGCCAGCATGCCGCTGACCCGCTCGAGCACGTCGTCGGTCGGGGTCTTCAACAGCTCGCCGAGCTGCCGGACCAGGTCGCGCTCGCGGGCCAGGTAGCGGAAGCCCTCGAGGCCGACGACGGCCTCCACCCGGCGGGAGCCGGAGCCGACCGACGACTCGCCGGTCAGCGCCAGCGTGCCGATCTGGGCGCTGCCCTGCACGTGGGTGCCACCGCACAGCTCCCGGGACCACGGGCCGCCGATCTCCACGACGCGCACCTGCTCGCCGTAGGTCTCGCCGAACAGCGCCAGCGCACCGATGGCCTGGGCCTCGGGCAGCGTCATGTAGCTGGCCCTCACCCGGTGGTCGGCCCGGACGGCGGCGTTGGCGACGTCCTCGATGTCGTGCCGCTGCTGCGCCGACAGCGCGCCCTGCCAGGCGAAGTCCAGCCGCAGGTAGCCCGGGCGGTTGTAGGAGCCCGACTGCAGCGCCTGCGGACCGAGCACCTGGCGCAGCGCGGCGTGCACCACGTGGGTGCCCGAGTGCGCCTGGCAGGCCGACAGCCGCCACTCGCGGTCGACCTCGGCGGTCAGCTCGGCGCCCTCCCGGAGCTCGCCCTCGAGCACCCGCACCTGGTGGGCGACCAGGCCCTTGACCGGGCGCTGCACGTCGAGCACCTCGGCGCGGCCGCCGTCCCAGGTCAGGACGCCGGCGTCGGCGACCTGGCCGCCGGACTCGGCGTAGAACGGCGTGCGGTCGAGCACCACGCGGGTGATCCCGCCCGGACCGGCAGGGGTGCTCGGCGCGTCCTCCTCGGCGGCGAGCTCGGCGACCAGGCCCAGCACGCGGGAGTCGGTGCGCAGCGTCTCGTAGGCCCGCCAGTCCGTGGGGCCGTGCTCGGCCAGCAGCCGGCGGTAGGCCAGGACGTCGACCGAGCCGGTCTTCTTGGCGCGGGCGTCGGCGCGGGCCCGGTCGCGCTGCTGCTGCATGAGCGCGCGGAAGCCGGCCTCGTCGACGGTCACGCCCTGCTCGGCGGCCATCTCGAGGGTGACGTCGATCGGGAAGCCGTACGTGTCGTGCAGGGAGAACGCCTGCTCGCCGGAGAGAGCCGGCGTCCCCGCGGCCTTGGCCTCGCGGACGGCGGTGTCGAACAGCGCCGTCCCGGAGGCCAGCGTGCGGCGGAACGCCTCCTCCTCGGCGTAGGCGACGGCGGCGATGCGGGCGAAGTCGGCCTCGAGCTCCGGGTAGCTGGCCTTCATGGCGTCCCTCGACACCGGCAGCAGCTCGGGCAGGGTGGCCTCGTCGACGCCGAGCAGCTTCATCGAGCGGACCGCGCGGCGCAGCAGCCGGCGCAGGATGTAGCCGCGGCCCTCGTTGCCGGGGGTGACGCCGTCGCCGATGAGCATCAGGCTGCTGCGCACGTGGTCGGCCACGACCCGCAGCCGGACGTCGTCGTCGTGGCCTTCCCGCCCACCCGCGCCGTAGCGCACCCCGGCGATCTCGGCGGCCCGGTGCAGCACCGGGGCGACCTCGTCGATCTCGTAGAGGTTGTCGACGCCCTGCAGCAGGTAGGCCACCCGCTCCAGGCCCATGCCGGTGTCGATGTTCTTCTTCGGCAGCTCGCCGACGATCCGGAAGTCCTCCTTGCTCCGGACGTCGGTGAGCTCGTACTGCATGAAGACGAGGTTCCAGATCTCCAGGAACCGGTCACCGGCCGTGTCGACCAGCGGGCCGCCGTCGGGGCCGAACTGCGGGCCCCGGTCGAAGTAGATCTCGCTGCACGGGCCGCCCGGGCCGGGCTGGCCGGTGTGCCAGTAGTTGTCCTTCTTGCCCAGCCGCTGGATCCGCTCGACCGGCAGACCCGCGATCCGGTGCCACGCCTCGGCGGCCTCGTCGTCGTCCAGGTAGACGGTGACCCAGATCCGCTCCGGGTCGAAACCGAGCCCGCCGTCGTCGACCGAGCCGGTGACGAGGTCCCAGGCGTGCTGGATCGCCCCCTCCTTGAAGTAGTCACCGAAGGAGAAGTTGCCGTTCATCTGGAAGAACGTGCCGTGACGGGTGGTCTTGCCCACCTCCTCGATGTCGAGGGTGCGCACGCACTTCTGCACGCTGGTCGCCCGCGGGTAGGGCGCCGGCTCCCGGCCGGTCAGGTACGGGATGAACGGCACCATGCCGGCCACGGTGAACAGCAGGGACGGGTCCGGGGAGACCAGCGAGGCACTGGGGACGACGGTGTGCCCGCGGCTGGCGAAGTGCTCCAGGAAACGGCGGCGGATCTCGGCGGTCTGCATGTCCTACTCGGTCTGGGAGGCGCGGTCGGCCGGGGTGCGGCGGCCCGCGGGGAGGAGGTGGCTCAGCGGTCGGTGGCGTGCCGGCCGGGCAGCTGGGCCTGACCGGCCTCGGGCAGCGGCGCGTCCAGGCCGGTGCCGGCCCGCAGCTCGTGCTCCCGCTCGGCCATCGCCGCGCGCACGTCGGCACCGAAGTCGCCGATGGCGTCGGCCAGGTCGCGCAGGCCCTCGGCCACCGAGGCGCCGATGCCGGCCGGCGTCATCCGCTCGGCCGCGCGGGAGACCTTGCGGACGACGAGGGCGCCGATGGTGATGCCCATGGCGAGCCAGAACAGCCGGCGCATCAGGCGGCCCGCCGGGCGGCACGGCGCGCGCGGCGCTCGGCCTTGTCACGGGCGGCCGCGTCGGCGATCGCCTGGCCCTCGCGCTTCTTGCGGGCGGCGCTGCGCACCCCGTAGCTGAACGCGGCCACCTTGATCAGCGGGCTGCCCAGGGTGGCGGCGACGACGCTGCTGAGGGCGGCGACGTTGCTCGAGACGTTGGCGGCGTTGCCGGTGATGTCGTCGACCCGCTCGAGGTTGCTGTTGACGTGGGCGACCGTCGTCGACGCCTGGCTCAGGATCGGGCCGCTCTGCTCCCGCGTCTGCCGGATGGTCAGCGTCGCCTCGTCCAGCGTGCGACCCAGCTTGAGGATCGGGACGGCGAGCAGCACCACCAGCAGCACCAGCGCGAGCGCTGCGATCAGTCCGGCCCACTCTCCTGCGGACACCCGGTCCTCCTGGTTGTCGACGTCGTGCTCGGCGATGTGGTTGCTCGGCGTCCGGGCTCGCTCCGCCGGCGCCGCCGGCGGGCGTCGGCCCGGCGTGGTCACAGTAGTCGGGGGTCCCGACGCCCGTCCGTGCACCGCCGGTCGGTCAGCGGCCGCGCCGCACGATGGCCTCGGTCAGGCTCCGCGCCCCGGTCCGCTCCTCGCTCGTTCCTCGCTGCGATGCTCCCGGGGCTGTCGCCTGACGATCGCGCGCAGCTTGGCCAGCCGCGCCCCGATCGTCGCCTCGGCACCGCGGTTCGTGGGCCGGTAGTAGTCCTTGCCCACCAGGGCGTCCGGCGGGTACTGCTGCGGCACCACGCCGTCGGGGTGGGCGTGCGGGTAGACGTAGGTCCCCCCGTGGCCGAGCTTCTTCGCGCCCGCGTAGTGGGCGTCGCGCAGTCCCGGCGGCACCGGTCCGGCCAGCCCCGCGCGCACGTCGGCGACCGACTCGCCCATCGCCACGGTGACCGCGTTCGACTTGGGCGCCGTGGCCAGGTGGACGACGGCCTGCGCCAGCGGGAAGTGGCCCTCCGGCATGCCGATGAAGGCCACCGCGTCGGCGGCGGCGACGGCGGTCTGCAGCGCCGTCGGGTCGGCCATGCCGATGTCCTCGCTGGCGGAGATGACCAGCCGGCGCGCGATGAAGCGCGGGTCCTCCCCCGCCTCCACCATGCGCGCCAGGTAGTGCAGCGCCGCGTCGACGTCGCTGCCGCGGATGGACTTGATGAGCGCGCTGGCGACGTCGTAGTGCTGGTCGCCCTGCCGGTCGTAGCGCACCGCGGCCTGCGCCACCGCCGTCTCCAGGGTGGCGAGGTCGATCTCGGCGAGCCCGGCCGCCTGGGCCGCGCCGGCGCCGGACTCCAGGGCGGTGAGCGCCTTGCGCCCGTCACCGCCGGCGATGCGGACCAGGTGCTCCTCGGCCTCCGCGTGCAGCGTCACCGCGCCGTCGAGCCCGCGGTCGCTGGTGAGGGCGCGGCGCAGCAGCCTGCGGACGTCGTCGTCCGACAGCGGCTGCAGGGCCAGCACCAGGCTGCGCGACAGCAGCGGGCTGACCACGGAGAAGAACGGGTTCTCGGTGGTGGCCGCGATGAGGCTGACGATCCGGTCCTCGACCGCCGACAGCAGGCTGTCCTGCTGGGTCTTGGAGAAGCGGTGCACCTCGTCGATGAACAGCACGGTGCGCCGGCCGGCGTAGGTCAGCTCGCGCTTGGCGCCCGCGATGACCGCGCGGACCTCCTTGACGCCCGCGTCGAGGGCCGACAGCTGCACGAACTGCCGCTTGGTGGCCAGCGAGATGACGTGCGCGAGCGTCGTCTTGCCGGTGCCCGGCGGGCCGTAGAGGACCAGCGACATCGGCTCGTCGGCCTCGACCAGCCGGCGCAGCGGCGCGCGCGGGCCGAGCAGGTGGGACTGGCCGACGACCTCGTCCAGCGACCGCGGCCGCATGCGGACGGCGAGCGGGGCGCCCGGGTCGACGCCGGAGACCTCCGGCGCCGGGTCGTCGAACAGCGAACTCACGGGTGAGAACGCTACCCGCGGGGCACGACAGCCCCGTGCAGCAGCGACGCATCGGGAACCAGACCGTCAGTGCCATCGGGCTCGGCGCGATGCCCCTGTCCACCAGGACCGACCGGCCCTCCCGCGAGGACGCCGTCGCCACGGTCCACGCCGCGCTGGACGCCGGCGTGACCCTGATCGACACCGCCGACGCCTACGCCGCCGACGAGTCGGAGTTCGGCCACAACGAGTCCCTCGTGGCCGAGGCGCTGGCCTCCTACGGCGGCGACACCTCGTCGGTGCTCGTCGCCACCAAGGGCGGGCACACCCGGCGCGGCGCCGACTGGGAGCTCGACGGGTCGCCGGCGTACCTGCGCCGCGCCTGCGAGGACTCGCTGCGCCGGCTGGGCGTCGACGCCATCGGGCTCTACCAGTTCCACCGGCCCGACCCGGACACGCCGTGGGAGGAGTCGATGGCCGGGCTGCGGCAGCTGGTCGACGACGGGCTGGTGCGCCTGGCCGGCATCTCCAACGCCGACATCGCGCAGATCGACGTCGCCCGCTCGATCGTGGGCCCGGCGCTGGCCAGCGTGCAGAACCAGTTCTCGCCCGGCTGGCGGTTCTCCGCCGACGAGCTGGCCCACTGCGAGGCGCACGAGCTGGCCTTCATCCCGTGGAGCCCCTTCGGCGGGGTGTCCGCGGCCGGCTCGCTGCAGTCCACCGCGCCGGCGTTCGCGGAGGTCGCCGGGGAGCTGGGCGTGTCGGTGTACCGCGTGACGCTGGCCTGGCACCTGGCCCAGTCCGAGGTCGTCGTCCCGATCCCCGGGGCCTCGCGGCCGGCGTCCATCCAGGACTCCGCGGCGGCCGCCGACCTGCAGCTGACCCCCGAGCAGCTCGCCCGCCTCGACGCGGTCTGAGCCCCCCGCGCTCGTCGCGCGCGCCGAGTGAGCCTGCCGTGATCATCGACAGGTGGCTGTCCTTGCCGGCGAGTCGGGCAGCCACTCGTCGATGATCACGGCGGCGGACCTGCTGTCCACAGGGCCGACAGGTCTCCACAGTCCTCCGGTCAGGTCTCACTGGACGGGTGCTGTCACAGCAGTGTCGGCCGTGTGCCCCTGCCTCGGACCTACACCGCCGCCTCCGCCCGTGCTGCCGGACTGACCCGGGCGCAGCTGCGCAGCTCGCGGTTCGTCCGGCTGGCCCACGACTTCGTCATGTGCCCGGACGACGCCATCGACCAACCGGAACGCCTCGCACTCCTGGCCGGTCTGCTCCCCGCGGACGCCGCTTACAGCCACCGCACCGCGGCAGCGCTCCTCGGGACGCACGTCGACATGCCGGTCCGCGCCCACGTCGCGATGACCCCGCGCCGGGTGCTCCCCCAACGTGCCGAGTTCGTCGTCCACACGCGCCGCCTCGCCGAGGAGGACGTCGTCGTGCACCACAGCCTGCGGACGACGTCCGGACCGCAGACCTGGCTCGATCTCGCCGAGCGACTGCCGCCGCACGAGCTGGTCGCGGTCGGCGACGCGCTGATGCGCGGCGGCCACCTGCCGGCCGAGGCGCTCGCCCGACGTCTGGAGCGCGCGACGCGGGTCCGCGGTGTGGTGCGCGCCCGGCGGTCTGCACCTCTCCTCACGCCGCTGTCGATGTCACGTCCGGAGAGCCTGGTGCGGTACTGGCTGGTGACCAGCGACCTGCCGGCCCCGCAGCCGCAGGTCGAGGTCCGGGACCGCTGGGGTCGGGCCGTGGCCCACGGCGACCTCGGCTACGAGGACTGGAAGGTGCTCCTCGAGTACGAGGGCCGGCAACACGCGGAACCGGAGCAGTTCGGCAAGGACGTCGACCGCTACTCGTTGATGGCCGCGGACGGCTGGTCGGTGCTCCGCTTCGCCGCACGGCACGCGGAGTTCCCGACGGTGGTCGTCGACCGCACGCGTCGAGCCCTGATGAGCCGCGGCTGGCGTCCGTGATCATCGTCAGGTGGCTGCCCGACACGCCGGGCGGGACGGCCACCCGCCGATGATCAACGGGGTCGAGGGAAGTCGCGAGACGTCACTTCGTCGGGTCCGAGGGCCCCGGGGCGCCCGGCTCGCCGGGGAGGGCGGGCTCCTCGGGCTGGGCGTCGATGCCGGCCTCCTTGCGCTGCGCCTCGGTGATCGGCGTCGGCGCACCGGTCAGCGGGTCGTACCCGGCGCCGGTCTTCGGGAAGGCGATGACCTCGCGGATGGAGTCCACCCCGGCCAGCAGCGCGCAGGTGCGGTCCCAGCCGATGGCCGCACCGGCGTGCGGCGGCGGACCGTAGGCGAAGGCCTCCAGGAAGAACCCGAACCGCTCGCGCGCCTCCTCCTGCGACATCCCGAGGGTCTCGAACACCCGCTCCTGCAGCTCGGCGTCGTGGATCCGGACCGAGCCGCTGGCCAGCTCGTTGCCGTTGCACACCAGGTCGTAGGCGTCCGACAGCGCAGCACCCTTGTCCTCCGCGAACCGGTCCCGCCAGTCGGGCGTCGGCGAGGTGAAGGGGTGGTGCGTGAACGTCCAGGAGCCGTCCTCGGTCTCCTCGAACATCGGGAAGTCGACGACGAACAGGAACGACCACGTGCCCGGCTCGATCAGCTCGAGCCGGCGGGCGATCTCGTTGCGCGCGGCACCGAGCAGCTCCTGGGCCTGTCGGCGTGGGCCGGCGGCGAAGAAGACGCAGTCACCGGGCTGCGCGCCGACGGCGGCGACGAGGCCCTCGCGCTCGGTGTCGGAGATGTTCTTGGCGACCGGCCCGCCGAGGGTGCCGTCCTCGCCGACCGTCACGTACGCCAGGCCGCGGTGCCCGCGCGACTTCGCCCAGTCCTGCCAGGCGTCGAACGCCCGCCGCGGCTGCGAGCCACCGCCGGGCATCACGATCGCGCCGACGTACGGTGCCTGGAACACCCGGAACGGCGTGTTCCCGAAGTAGTCGGTCAGCTCGGTGAGCTCGATGCCGAAGCGCAGGTCGGGCTTGTCCGAACCGAAGCGGTCCATCGCCTCGCGGTAGGTCATCCGCGGGATCTCGGGCACGTCGTACGACGCCAGCTCCCGCCACAGCGCCCGGACGACGTCCTCGACGACGGCCAGGACGTCGTCCCGCTCGACGAAGCTCATCTCGAAGTCCAGCTGGGTGAACTCCGGCTGCCGGTCGGCGCGGAAGTCCTCGTCCCGGAAGCAGCGGGCGATCTGGTAGTAGCGCTCCAGCCCGCTGATCATCAGCAGCTGCTTGAACAGCTGCGGCGACTGCGGCAGCGCGTACCACTTGCCCGGCTGCAGCCGCACCGGCACGAGGAAGTCGCGCGCGCCCTCGGGCGTGGACCGGGTGAGCGTCGGCGTCTCCACCTCGACGAACCCGTGCCCGGCCATCACCTCGCGGGCGATGCGGCTGACCTCCGACCGCAGCCGGATCGCCTGCGCCGGGCCCTGCCGCCTCAGGTCGAGGTAGCGGTACCTGTAGCGGACGTCGTCCGACGCGGCCTGGTCGGTCTCGATCGGGAACGGCAGCGGCGCCGACGGCGAGAGCACCCGCAGCTCGGCCGCGGCCACCTCGATCTCGCCGGTCGGCAGCTCCGGGTTCTCGTTGCCCTCCGGGCGGCGGCGCACCTCACCGGTGACCAGCACGCAGAACTCGTTGCGGAGGGTGTGCGCCTCCTCCTCCCGGACGACGACCTGGACGTAGCCCGAGGCGTCGCGCAGGTCGACGAAGACGACACCGCCGTGGTCGCGGCGGCGGGCGACCCAGCCGGCGAGGGTGACGGGAGAACCGGCGTCGGACGCGCGCAGCGTTCCGGCGTCGTGGGTGCGGAGCACGGGGGTTGCCTCTCGGGGTGGTGGGCGGGAGGTGACGCAACGAGGGAGGGCTGGTCACCAGCGGTCGTGGACGTGGGCGCGGATGCGCTCGTCGTAGACGCGCTCGAGGTCGGAGAGCTGGGCGTCGGTGAGCGGCGGCAGCGTGGCCGCCGCGACGTTGCCGCGGACCTGCTCGACGGTCCGCGCGCCGGGGATGACCGTGGTGACGCCGGGCTGGTCGATGACCCAGCGCAGCGCGAACGCCGCCGTCGGGGCGTCACCGGCGATCTCGGCCACCTCGCGGGCGGCCGCGACGCCCACCTCGAACGGCACGCCGGCGAAGGTCTCGCCGACGTCGAAGGCCTCGCCGTGCCGGTTGAAGTTCCGGTGGTCGTCGGCCGGGAAGGTCGTCGACTCGTCGTACTTGCCGGTGAGCAGCCCGCTGGCCAGCGGCACCCGGGCCAGGATCCCGACGCCGGCCTGGGCAGCGGCCGGCAGCAGCTCCTCGAGCGGCTTGCGCCGGAAGACGTTGAGGATGACCTGGATGGTGGCCACGCCGGGGTGCTGCAGGGCGGTCAGCCCCTCGGCGACGGTCTCGACCGAGACGCCGTAGGCGGCGATCGCGCCGTCCTCGACGAAGGAGTCGAGCGCGTCGTAGACCCGCTGGTCGGAGTAGACCCCCGTCGGCGGGCAGTGCAGCTGCACCAGGTCCAGGGTGTCGACGCCGAGGTTGCGCCGGGACCGGTCGATCCAGGCCCGCAGGTTCTCCGGCGTGTACTGCGCGGCCTCGAACGGGTCGGCGCGGCGGCCGGCCTTGGTCGCCACGAACGGCCGCTCCGAGCGGGCCACCAGCGCGCGGCGGATGCGCTCCTCGGAGCGGCCGTCGCCGTAGACGTCGGCGGTGTCGAGCAGGGTGACCCCGGCGTCGAGCGCGGCGTCGAGGACGTCGGCCGCGCTGTCGTCGTCGACGTCCCCCCAGTCACCGCCGAGCTGCCACGTGCCCAGGCCGACGACGCTGACGTCGGCTCCCGTCCGGCCCAGCGGCCGCTGCTCCATGCTCATAGGTCGACTCCGCCCTCGTTCCGCTCCTCGGTCGCTGGCGCTCCCTGCGATGCTCGCTCGGGCGTCCTCTCCAGCTCGCTCATGCCTCCACGCTCGCACGCACCCGCTCGAACAGCTCGCCCACCGGGACGGGGTGCTGCTCGCCGGTGCGCATGTCCTTCAGCTGGCCGACGCCCTCGGCCAGGTCGCGCTCGCCGATGACGACGACGTGCGAGGCGCCCGACCGGTCCGCGGCCTTCATCGCTCCCTTGAGGCCGCGCCCGCCGTACACGGTGTCGGCCGAGACGCCGGCCTGGCGCAGCTGACCGACCAGGCGCACGGCCAGTCGCTTGGCCTCCTCGCCCAGCGGGACGACGAAGGCCTGCACGCCGGTCGCCACGCCGACGTCGAGGCCCTCGGCCTGCACCGCCAGCAGCGTCCGGTCGACGCCGACGGCGTAGCCGATACCCGACACGTCGGGGCCGCCGAGGGCCGCCGAGAGCCCGTCGTAGCGCCCGCCCCCGCCGATGGCCGACTGCGCCCCCAGGCCGTGGTGCACGAACTCGAACGTCGTCTTCGTGTAGTAGTCCAGCCCGCGCACCAGCCGCGGCGCCTCGGTCCAGGTCACGCCGAGGTCGGTCAGGTGCTGGCGGACGGCGTCGTAGTGCGCCCTGGTCGGGTCCGAGAGGTGGTCGACCATCAGCGGCGCCTCGTCCAGCTGCGCCTGCACCTCGGGCCGCTTGTCGTCGAGCACCCGCAGCGGGTTGATCGCCGCGCGCCGCCGGGTCTCCTCGTCCAGGTCGAGCTTCTCCAGGTAGGCGACGAGCTGCTCGCGGTACTGCGGCCGGCAGGTCGAGTCGCCCAACGAGGTCAGCAGCAGCTCGAAGTCGGTCAGCCCGAGGTCGCGGAAGCCCTGCACGCCCAGCGCCACCACCTCGGCGTCCAGCGCCGGGTCGTCGACGCCGAGCGCCTCCATGTCGACCTGGGTGAAGTGCCGGTAGCGGCCGGCCTGCGGGCGCTCGTAGCGGAACGCCGAACCGACCGTCCACAGCTTCACCGGCAGGGCGCCGGTGTGCAGGCGGTGCTCGATGAAGGCCCGCATCAGCCCGGCGGTGAGCTCCGGGCGCAGGGTCAGCGAGCGGCCGCCGCGGTCGTCGAAGGTGTACATCTCCTTCGTCACGACGTCGGTGGACTCGCCCACCCCGCGGGAGAAGACGGCGGTCTCCTCGAACACCGGCGTCTCGACGTAGCCGTACCCGGCCCGCCGCAGCGGCGCGGTCAACGTCTCGCGGACGGCGAGGAACCGCTCGGACTCCGGCGGCAGGACGTCGAAGGTGCCCTTCGGGGCGGTCAGCCCGCTCACAGACCCCGCCCCTTCGGCGCCGGGCCGCTCCCCGCCGCCGCCTCGGCGAGGTAGGGGTTCGTCGCCCGCTCGCGGCCGATCGTGGTGGCCGGGCCGTGCCCGGGCAGCACCACCGTCTCGTCGTCCAGCGGCAGGACGACGTCCTGCAGCGAGCGCAGCATGTCCTCCCACGACCCGCCGGGCAGGTCGACCCGGCCCACGGAGCCGGCGAAGAGCACGTCACCGGCCAGCAGCCCGGGGGCACCGTCGAACTCGCTGCCGAGGTCGAGGGAGAAGACCACCGACCCCCGGGTGTGCCCGGGCGCGTGCCGCACCGTCAGCTCGACGCCGGCCAGCGACAGCACCGCGCCGTCGTCCAGGGGCTTGACGTCGGCGGGGTCCGGCAGGCGGACGCCGGTGATCAGGGGGGCCAGCTGCGGGCCGTGCCAGCGGGCGGGGTCGGCGAGCATGTCGTTGTCGGCCGGGTGCAGGTAGGCGGGGATGTCGTAGCCGTCGCAGACCGGGAGCACCGAGAAGGTGTGGTCGAGGTGGCCGTGGGTCAGCACGACGGCGACCGGCTTGAGGCCGTCGTCGGCGAGCATCCGGGCGAGGGGCTCGACGGCGTCCATGCCGGGGTCGACCACCACGCACTCCTGCCGGGGCCCGGAGGCGACCGCGTAGCAGTTGGTGCCGAACGCGCCGGCCGGGAACGAGCGGATGAGCACCCGTGCAGGTTACGCGGGGCCCGCGCGGCGCTCCGGACCTTCCCGCTGCCAGGGAACGGCGGGGCTCGACACCTAGACTCGGGGCTTCGACCAGCGGGGCGCGGGCGCACCAGGACGTCCCCCCGCAGCCGTCCGTCTCGAGGAGTACCACCCGTGCCGAGCAACAAGCAGCGGCGGGAGGCCGCCCAGCGGCGCCTGCAGCGCCAGCTGGAACGCCGCGCCGAGCTGGCCAGGAAGCGTCGCCGCAACGTGCTGATCGGGGTCACCGCCGCCGCGGTGGTGCTCGTCGTCGGGGTCGTCCTGCTGCTCACCGGCACCGGCGGGGACGACACCGATCCCGCGGCCGCGGAGGCCACCCCCACCTCGGCCGCGCCCAGCAGCGCCGCGGCGGCCACGACGAACCCTGACGGCACCGTCTCGTGCACCTACGCCCCCGACGAGTCGGGCAACCCGAACCTGCAGGACGTCGGGACGCCCCCGAACCCCGAGGCGACGCCGACCCAGGGCACCAGCACACTGCTGATGAGCACCGACCAGGGCGACCTCACGCTCACCCTGGACCGTGCTCAGGCGCCCTGCGCCACGGCGAGCTTCACCTATCTGGCACAGCGGTCCTTCTTCGACGGCAGCCCCTGCCACCGACTGGTCAACCAGCCCGGCTTCGGGGTGCTGCAGTGCGGTGACCCGACCGGCTCGGGCTCCGGCGGCCCCAGCTACAAGTACGCCGAGGAGGTCACGCCGGAGACGACCTACCCGCGGGGCACGATCGCCATGGCCAAGACCGCTGCGCCGAACACCACGGGCAGCCAGTTCTTCCTCTGCTTCGTCGACACCCAGCTGCCGCCGGAGTACACCGTCGTGGGAACGGTCGACGAGGCGGGACTGGCCGTGCTCGACGAGATCGCCGCCGGCGGCATCGCAGGCGTCGGCCCCGAGGGCGACGGAGCGCCGAGCACTCCGGTGACGATCCGGTCGATGACCGTCGTCTCGTGACGTCCCGGCTCCGGGTCGTGGCGGGCCTGCCCGCGATCCTCATCGCGGTGGCCGGGTGCTCCGGCACGGTCCCGGGAGCGACCGGGAGCACTGGCCCGGCCGGTGACCCGAGCGTCGGCGCCACCACGCCGACGGGAGCCACGACGACCTGCGAGTTCGCGGACGCTGACTCGACGAACCCCTACCTCATCGAGGTGGACCCGCCGGACGAGGTGGTCCCGGCGGACGGGACCACGGACCTGCGCGTCACGACGAACCTGGGCGACCTCGTGCTCACCGTCGACCACGGGGCCACGCCCTGCGCGGCCGCCAGCCTCGTGCACCTGGCCGGCACCGGGTTCTTCACCGGCACCGCGTGCCACCGCGAGGTCGACAACGACGTCGTCAGGATGCTGCAGTGCGGCGACCCCACCGGCACCGGCGCCGGCGGGCCCACCTACACCTCCCCCACCGAGGTCACCGGCGAGGAGACCTACCCGCGCGGCACCATCGCCATGGTGAACAGCGGCCAGGGCTTCGACGGCAGCCAGTTCTTCCTGGTGCGGGGCGACAGCCAGCTGCCGCCGGTCTACACCGTCGTGGGCACCGTCGACGAGGCCGGCCTGGCCGTGCTCGACGAGGTGGCGGCCAACGGCAACGACGGCTCGCTGGACCCCAGCCCCGGCGGCGGCGCGCCGACCGTGCCGGTGACCATCGAGTCGGTCACCGTCGCGTGACGGGCCCGGCCGCGCCCGACCCCTACGCGGGCTTCCCGCCGGGCTTCTTCGAGCGCGCCGACGAGCGGGACGACGCCGTCTTCTACGCCCCGCCGCGGCTGGTCACGCACATCGACGACGCCGCGATCGCCGCGGTGGGCGAGCTCTACGCCGAGCTCGGCATCGACGGCTCCGCGCCCGCCCCCCGGCGGGTGCTGGACCTCATGTCCTCGTGGGTGTCGCACTTCCGCACCCCGCCGGCGGAGCTGGTGGTGCTCGGCATGAACGCCGCGGAGCTGGCGGCCAACCCGGCGGCCACGCAGCGGCTGGTGCACGACCTCAACGCCGACCCGCGGGTGCCGCTGCCCGACGCCGACGTCGACGCCGTCGTCTGTTGCGTGTCGATCGACTACCTCACCCGGCCGATCGAGGTGCTCTCCGACGCCGGGCGCGTGCTGCGGCCCGGAGGGCCGCTCGCGGTCACCTTCTCCGACCGCTGCTTCCCCACCAAGGCGGTCCGCGGCTGGCTGGCCACGGACGACCACCAGCACGGCCGGGTGGTCGCCGAGCTGGTCCGCCGGACCGGTCTGTTCGACGAGCCGCGGGTCGAGCTCCGCACGCCCCCGGGCGTCGGCGACCCGCTGTACGCGGTGACCGCCACCCGGCTGGCGGCGGGCTGAGGGCGTCAGTCCCTCGCCGCGCCCAGCCGGGCCAGCAGCTGCGCCCTGATCGCCGGGCGCGAGCCGAACACGAGCAGGAACGCCGCCTCCCGGGCCGTCCGCTCGGCGACCGAGCCGGTGCGGACGGCGGAGCTGCCGGTGGCGGCCATCAGCGCCCCGGACGCACGGTGCGCGAACGCCGCCGCGGCGGCCCGCGCGCCCGGCAGCCCGGCCGGCCCGGCGGTGTCCAGCGCGGTGCGGACGGCGGCCAGCTCGTCGTCCAGCGGGGACGGTCCGACCAGCCGGGTGCAGCGCAGCGCCAGGCCGAGGGCCAGCGAGCCGTTGAGGCGCAGCCCCGCAGCGTCCCCGGCGAGCAGGTCGGCCAGCGGCGCGGTGTGCACGAGCCGCCCGGCGGGGACGCGGTGCCCGGTGAGCCGCAGCTCGACGGTGCGGCTGGCGGCCACGGCCACCATCGGCTGCGGGGTGGCGGTCAGCGTCGGGCCGTCCTGCGCGTCGGCCAGCACGAACAGGACGTCGTCGCCGTCCCGCGCGGCCACGAGCACCAGGTCGACCAGCCCCCAGCCGGTCACCCACGGGACGGCGCCGTCGAACACCAGCTCCGCGCCGTCCCGCCGGGCGCGGATCGCCGGCGGGCCCGGCCGCAGCGCCGCCTGCAGCGCGATGCCGGCGCGCCGCCGGCCGGCGCAGAGGTCGGCGAGGAAGGCCGCGCGCAGCTCCGGCGGCCCGGCGCTCCCCAGCCGCCCGACCACGCCCAGGTGCTGCAGCCACACGAACGTCGTCGCCAGGTCGCCGGCGGCCAGCTCCTCCACGACCGCCGCCACCGTGGCCGGGTCGGCGTCCGCTCCCCCGGCGTCCACCGGCCCGGTCAGTCCGTGGAACCCGGCGTCGGCGAGCCGGTCGAGGTGCGTGCGGGGCACGGAGCCGGCGGCCTCGACCGCGGCGGCCTCCGGCGCGAGCAG
Organism: Geodermatophilus sp. SYSU D00779; assembly: GCF_054050595.1. Classification (NCBI taxonomy): domain Bacteria; kingdom Bacillati; phylum Actinomycetota; class Actinomycetes; order Geodermatophilales; family Geodermatophilaceae; genus Geodermatophilus; species Geodermatophilus sp. SYSU D00779. Next base: position 201,554 of record NZ_JBJGZQ010000003.1, on the reverse strand, counting down.
GTCGGCGGCGAGGCCGCGGGCCGCGGCCACGGGGTCGGTCACCCGGGCATCCTCGCCCGGCCCCGTCCCGGGCCCCGCCCTGAGCCTGCGACGGGTGGGAGGACGGGGTCCTCCGTCACGCCGTGATGCGCTCCACGTCGAAGACGCCCTCCACGTTGCGCACGGTCTGCAGCACCGCGCCCAGGTGCGCCGGGTCGGCCAGCTCGAAGGTGAACCGGCTGATGGCGACGCGGTCGCGGCTGGTCTGCACCGACGCCGACAGGATGTTCACCCGCTCGTCGGCCAGCGCCTTGGTGACGTCGGAGAGCAGCCGGTGCCGGTCGAGCGCCTCGACCTGGATGGCCACCAGGAACACCGACCCGGGCTGCGAGGCCCACTCGACCTCGACCAGACGCTCGGGCTTGCGCTGCAGGTCGGCGGCGTTGGTGCAGTCGGTGCGGTGCACGCTCACCCCGCCGCCGCGGGTCACGAAGCCGAGGACGTCGTCACCGGGCACCGGGGTGCAGCACTTGGCGAGCTTGGCCCACACGTCGGTCATGCCGTGGACGACGATGCCCGGGTCGCCGCCGGAGGCGCGGCGGTGCACCGGGCGGCGCATCGGGATGGTGGTCTCGGCGATGTCCTCGATCGCGCCCTCGGTGCCCCCGAGCGCGGCGATGAGCTTCTCGACGATCGACGACGCGGAGATCTGGTGCTCACCCACCGCGGCGTAGAGCGCGGTGACGTCGGCGTAGCGGAGGTCCTTGGCCAGGGTGCCCAGCGCGTCGCCGCCGAGCAGCCGCTGCAGCGGCAGGCCCGCCTTGCGCATCGCCCGGGTCAGCGCCTCCTTGCCCGCCTCGACCGCGTCCTCGCGGCGCTCCTTGGTGAACCACTGTCTGATCTTGGTGCGGGCGCGGGAGGAGCCGACGAAGGCCAGCCAGTCCTGCGAGGGACCGGCGGTGGGCGACTTGGAGGTGAAGATCTCGACGACGTCGCCGTTGGTGAGCTTGCTGTCGAGGGACACCAGCGTGCCGTTGACCCGGGCGCCGATGCAGCGGTGGCCGACCTCGGTGTGCACCGCGTAGGCGAAGTCCACCGGGGTGGCGTTGCCCGGCAGGCTGACCACGTCGCCCTTGGGCGTGAAGACGAAGACCTCCTGCGGGCCGAGGTCGTAGCGCAGCGTCTCCAGGAACTCGCCGGGCTCCTGCGCCTCCCGCTGCCAGTCCAGCAGCTGGCGCAGCCACAGCATGTCGTCGGGCGACCCGGTCTTGGCGCCCCGGCCCTCACCCGGCCCCGGTCGGCCGCCGGACTTCGCCTTCTCCTTGTACTTCCAGTGCGCGGCGATGCCGTACTCGGCGGTTCGGTGCATGTCGTGCGTGCGGATCTGCAGCTCGACCGGCTTGCCCTGCGGCCCGATGACCGTCGTGTGCAGCGACTGGTACATGTTGAACTTCGGCATCGCGACGAAGTCCTTGAACCGACCGGGCACCGGCTGCCAGTGCGCGTGCATGATGCCCAGCGCCGCGTAGCAGTCGCGCACCGAGTCGACCAGGATCCGGATGCCCACCAGGTCCCAGATGTCGGTGAAGTCGCGGCCGCGGACGATCATCTTCTGGTAGATCGAGTAGTAGTGCTTGGGCCGGCCGGTGACGACGGCCTCGATGCCCGCGGCCTTGAGCTGGTCGGTGACGGCGGCGGTGACCTCGGCCAGGTAGGTGTCGCGGGACGGCGCCCGCTCGGCGACCAGCCGCACGATCTCGTCGTAGCGCTTCGGGTAGAGGGTCGCGAAGGCGAGGTCCTCGAGCTCCCACTTGATGGTGTTCATGCCCAGCCGGTGGGCCAGCGGGGCGAGGATCTCCAGCGTCTCGCGCGCCTTCTTCTCCTGCTTCTCCGGCGGGAGGAAGCGCAGCGTGCGCATGTTGTGCAGCCGGTCGGCGAGCTTGATGACCAGCACCCGGGGGTCGCGGGCCATCGCCACGATCATCTTGCGGATCGTCTCGGCCTGGGCGGCGTCGCCGAGCTTGACCCGGTCGATCTTGGTGACGCCGTCGACGAGGTGGGCCACCTCGGGGCCGAACGCCTCGGTGATCGACTCCAGCGTCTGCCCGGTGTCCTCGACCGTGTCGTGCAGCAGCGCGGCGACCAGCGTCGTGGTGTCCATGCCGAGCCCGGCCAGGATCGTGGCCACGGCCAGCGGGTGGGTGATGTAGGGGTCGCCGCTCTTGCGCTTCTGCGTGGCGTGCGCGGCCTCGGCGACGTCGTAGGCCCGCTGCAGCAGCGCCAGGTCGGCCTTGGGGTGGCTCTGCCGGTGCAGCGCGGCGAGCGGCTCGAGCACCGGCCGGACCAGCCCGCTGCGCTGGCCGGCGACGATGCGGCGGGCCAGCCGGTCGCGGACCCGGCGCCGCGGTGCGCCAGCGTGCGTGTCCTGCTCGCCGGGGGGCTCGGTGCCCACGTCGTCCGGACGGCGGACCACCGGGCGGCTCGGCAGGGGGGGCCGGTCACCGTTGTCGGTCGTCCCGCTCCCGGCCGGGAGCGCCGGCGCCGCGTCACCGGTCGGCAGGGCCGGCGCGTCGGGCCGCGTGGCAGCCACGTTGGTGGCGGCGTCGGGGCCCATGGCGACTCCTGCTCAGAGGTCAGTCGGGTGACCTTCCCCATGCTAGACGTGGAGGACCCGCTCGCGACCCCACCTGGGGAGTCGTCTGGCTCTCAGGTGGTCCAGAGGGCGTGGACGGCGTGCGGGGCCAGCCGCTGCCGGCCCCCCAGTTCGGCCAGCTCGATGACCACCGAGACCGCCACGACGACCCCGCCCAGTGCCTCGACCAGCTGGATGCTGGCGCCCAGGGTGCCGCCGGTGGCCAGGACGTCGTCGACCAGGAGCACCCGCTGCCCCGGCCTGATCGAGTCCGTGTGCACCTCGAGGGTCGCGGTGCCGTACTCGAGGGTGTAGTCGGCCGAGAGCCGCTCCCGCGGCAGCTTGCCGGCCTTGCGGACCGGCACCACGCCGACGCCGGCCTCCAGCGCCACCGCGGCGGCGAGCAGGAAGCCGCGCGCCTCGACGCCGACGACGACCTCGTAACCGGGGTCCCCGCGGCCGGGAGTGGCCAGGGCGGCGGCACGCGGGTCGACGAGGGACGGCGTGGCCAGCCCCTCGACCATCCGGCGGAAGGCCGGCCCGTCGGCGAAGACCGGGGTCAGGTCGCGGAAGACGACCCCCGGTTGGGGGAAGTCCGGGATCTCGACGGCGTGCGAGGCGATCAGCTCGTCCAGCGGGGCGCTGTCCGACGCAGCGCCGGCGCTCACCGGCGCTTCCGCCCGCCGGATCGACGGTTGCCGGGCGGCTGGGGCCGGGCACCGGGCCGCGGCGCGGCGGTCGCCCCGCTGCGGGCGGGCTGCGCCGTCCGCCCCGTGTCCGGGCGCACCGACTCCGGCGACTCGACCACCACGTCGGCCTGCACCGGTCCCAGGCCCTCCTCGCGCTCGGCGAGGGCGACCCCGGACGCCCGGCGGGCGGTGCCGCCCGCGCGGCGGGCGCTGGCCACGGGGCCGGCCGCGGTCGCGCGGGCGCCGCCCTGGCGGGCCTGGGAGGCGCGACGGGCCAGCACCCGGCGGCGCAGCGCCTGCACCTCCGGCTCGCGCTCCTTGAGGTCGGCGACGATCGGCGTGGCCAGGAAGATCGACGAGTAGGCGCCCGCGGCCAGGCCGACGAACAGCACCAGCGCGAGGTCCTTGAGCGTCCCGACGCCGAGCAGCCCGGCGCCCACGAACAGCAGGCCGGCCACCGGCAGCAGCGCGATGACCGAGGTGTTGATCGAACGCATCAGCGTCTGGTTGACCGCCAGGTTGGCCGCCTCGCCCCAGGTCATCCGCGCCGACCTGTCCAGGTCGCGCACGTTCTCGTCGACCTTGTCGAAGACCACGACGGTGTCGTAGAGCGAGAAGCCCAGGATGGTGAGGAACCCGATCACCGTCGAGGGGGTGACCTCGAAGCCGACCAGCGCGTAGACGCCGGCGGTGACCACGATGTCGTGCAGCAGGGCCGCGATCGCGCCGACCGCCATCTTCGGCTGGAACCGCAGCGCCAGGAAGGCGATGACGGCGACCAGGAACACGGCCAGCGCGATGAGCGCCTGGTTGGTGATGTCCTGCCCCCACTCGGCGCTCACCGCCTCGGGGCTGACCTGGCTGGGCTGCACGCCGGCCGCCCCGGCGACGGCGTCCACGACCGCGCGCTCGGTGTCGTTGTCCAGCGCGCCGGTGCGCAGCAGCAGCGTGTTGCCCCCGACCACCTGCGCCGAGGCCACCTCGGCACCGGCGTCCTCGGCGGCCTGCTCCACCCCGGCGAGCTGCTCGGTGGAGCCCGGCAGCCGGAAGCTGTTGCCGCCGGCGAAGTCGATGCCGAAGTTGAAGCCCCGGAAGACGACCGCGGCGATGCACAGCAGCACCACCACCGCGGTGACCCGGTAGATCAGCCGGCTGCGGCCGACGACGTCCAGCCCGGCCTCGCCGTTGTAGAGCCGGTGCGCCAGCGAGCCACGGCGCGGCGGGCGCCGCCCGGTCCCGCCCTCGCGGGGCAGGCCGGCCTCGTCCAGCGCGGTCTCGTCGGCGGCCGCTGCGGCGTCGGCGGTCGCGGTGTCGGCGGCCGCTGCCTCGTCGGCGTCGGTGCCCACCGGCAGCTCGTCGGCGGCCGGTCGGGGGTCGCGGCCGGTCATGCGTGGCTCCTGTCCTGCGCGGTGCGGCCGGTGCCGGCGGCGACGAGCTCCCGCTCGGCGGCGGGACGACGTCCCGTGGCCGCGCGCGGGCGGTCGAGGCTGCGGCCCAGGCCGGAGAAGCGGCTGCTGCCGAACGCGCGGTAGCGGGCCAGCACCGCCATCAGCGGGTGGGTGAAGAGGAAGACGACGACCAGGTCGAGCACCGTCGACATGCCCAGGGTGAACGCGAAGCCCTTCACGTCGCCGATCGCCAGCACGTAGAGGATCGCCGCGGCGAGGAAGCTGACCGCGTCGGCCGAGAGGATCGTGCGCCGGGCGCGGACCCAGGCCCGCGGGACCGCCGAGCGCAGCGTGCGGCCCTCGCGGACCTCGTCCTTGAGGCGTTCGAAGTAGACGACGAACGAGTCCGCGGTGATGCCCAGCGACACGATGAACCCGGCGATGCCGGCCAGGCTGAGCGTGAAGCCGATCTGCCGGCCCAGGACCACCAGGACGGCGTAGACGACCACCGCCGACAGCACCAGGCTGGCGATCATGACCAGGCCGAGCAGCCGGTAGTAGAGCAGCGCGTAGACGAAGACCAGCGCGATGCCGATGGCGCCGGCGATCAGGCCGGCCTGCAGCTGCTCGGCGCCCAGCTCGGTGGAGATCGACTGCGCGGTCGCCTGGGTGAAGGTCAGCGGCAGCGCGCCGTAGCGCAGCTGGTTGGCCAGCTCCTCGGCGCTCTCCTGGTCGAAGGAGCCGGTGATCGTGGTCGGGTTGCTGGTGATCGCACCCTGGATGGTCGGGGCGGAGATGACCCGCCCGTCGAGGGTGAAGGCGACGTTGGAGCCGACGTTGGCCGCGGTGTACTGGGCCCAGGTCTGCTCGGCGTCGGTCTCGAAGTCCAGCAGCACGACCCACTCGCCGGTGGCCTGCTGTGTGCCGGCGCTGGCGTCGGAGACCTGCGTGCCCTCGATGATCGCCGGGCCGAGCAGGTACTTGGCCGACCCGTCCTCGGTGCACGCGGCGACGAAGCTCTCGGGCAGGTCCACCTCGGGGGTGGTGTCCTCCGGGTCGCAGGTCAGCGTGGCGTACTCGGCCGCGGCCTGCTCCTGCGGGACCGGCGGGGCGCCGGGCTGGGGCAGCGAGGGGTCGGCGACGGCGTCGCCGGAGGGCGCCGCGGGATCGGTCGGGGTCGCCGGCTCGCTCGGCGCGGCGGAGTCCGTGGGCGCGGCGGAGTCGGTGGGCGCGGCGGGGTCGCTGGGTGTGGCGGAGTCGGTGGGCGCGGCCGGATCCGTCGGCGCGGCGGATTCCCCGGCGGCCGGGGTCTCCTCGGCGGCCGGGGCGGCCGGCTCGGGGCCCTGGACCACCGGGCGGAAGCGCAACTGCGCGGTCTGGCCCAGCTCGCGCGCCTGCTCGCCGTCGTCCCCCGGGACGGAGATGACGATGTTCGAGTCGCCCTCGGTCACCACCTCGGCCTCCGCGACGCCGAGGCCGTTCACCCGCTGCTCGATGATCTGGCGGGCCAGCTCGAGCTCTGTGGGGTCGGGGGCCTGGCCGTCGGGTGTGGCCGCGGCGAGGGTCACCGTCGTCCCGCCGCGCAGGTCGAGGCCGAGCTGCGGCGTGCGGGTGTCGCCGGTGAGGAAGACGAGGCCGTACAGGACGGCGACGACGAGCAGGAAGGCGCCGAAGTACCGGCGCGCGGGCAGCGTGCGTTGGGCCACGGGGAGGCTCCGGGTCAGCGGGTGCGGTCGGCCGGGCCGCCGTCCGCGTCGTCCCCGGGGAGGACCGTGCCGTCGGCGGCCGGGTCGGCCACCGCGGGCTTGCGGACCTCGAGGACGGCCTGCCGGGCGAAGGTCACGACCACGCCGGGGGCGATCTCCAGGTCGACGGTGCCCTCACCGAGGGCGACGACGGTGCCGTGCAGGCCGGCCGTCGTCATGACCGGCGTGCCCGGGACCAGCGACTCCTGCAGCGCCCGCTGCTGCTCCTGGATCTTCTTGCGCTGCCGCGCCGGGACGACGATGAGCAGCACGAAGGCCAGCACGAGGATGACGAGCGGGAACAACTCCACGACAGATGTGCCTCTCTACCGCGGCGTACCGGCCGCGGTGGGTGCGGCCCGGGACGGGACCGCTCGGGTGCGTCGGCTGCGGCGCGGGGCATCCGGGCGACCGTGCAGGACGCGCGCGGCGACGCCGGACGAGTTGCGCGCCAGCGCCCCGCAGTCTAGGCGTCGAACAAGGTCTCTGACGACGACCCCGGGGCCTGTGGGTCGGCTGTGACCCGGCCGAGGGGGATGCCGCCGCGCGGCAGCGGCTGGCCGAGGTGCTGCCAGGCCGCCTCGGTGGCCACCCGGCCGCGGGGCGTGCGGGCCAGCAGGCCGGCGCGGACGAGGAACGGCTCACACACCTCCTCCACGGTGTGCGGCTCCTCGCCCACGGCCACCGCGAGCGTGGCGACGCCCACCGGGCCGCCGCTGAAGCGCATGACCAGCGCCTCCAGGACCGCACGGTCGAGCCGGTCCAGACCCAGGTGGTCGACGTCGTAGAGGGCCAGCGCCGCCTCGGCGACCGCGCGGGTGACCCGGCCGTCGGCGCGCACCTCGGCGTAGTCGCGGACCCGGCGCAGCAGCCGGTTGGCGATGCGGGGAGTGCCCCGGGACCGGCCGGCGATCTCGGCCGAGCCGTCGGCGGTCAGCTCGACGCCCAGCAGCGCGGCGCTGCGGGCCAGAACCCGCTCGAGCTCGGCCGGCTCGTAGAACTCCATCTGGCCGACGAAGCCGAAGCGGTCGCGCAGCGGCCCGGTGAGCAGCCCGGCGCGCGTGGTCGCGCCGACCAGCGTGAACGGGTTGATCTCCAGCGGGATGGCGGTCGCCCCCGGCCCCTTGCCGACGACGACGTCGACCCGGAAGTCCTCCATCGCCATGTACAGGAGCTCCTCGGCCGGACGGGCGATCCGGTGGATCTCGTCGATGAAGAGCACGTCGCCGGGCGCGAGGTTGGACAGCATCGCGGCCAGGTCGCCGGAACGCTCGATCGCCGGGCCGCTGGTGATCTTCACCGACGTCCCCAGCTCGGAGCCGATGATGAGCGCGAGGCTGGTCTTGCCCAGACCGGGCGGGCCGGAGAGCAGCACGTGGTCCGGCGGGCGGCCGCGCCGCTTGGCGCCCTCGAGGACCAGCTCCAGCTGGCGGGCCACCTTGGGCTGGCCGATGAAGTCGGCCAGCGAGTGCGGGCGCAGCGCCGACTCGACGACCCGCTCCTCGTCGCCGGCTCCCGGCGACACCGAGAAGTCGCGGGCCAGGCCCTCCGCCGGCTCCGCGGACAGCCCGCGGTCGAAGGGGCCGCTCATGCCCGGCCCAGCAGCCGCAGCGCCTGGCGCAGCAGGACGGCGACCTCCACCGAGCCGGTCGCGGTGACCTGCTCGTCGGCCAGCGGGGCGAGCTGGACGATCGCCGCCTCGGCCTCCTTGCCGCTCCAGCCCAGCCCGACCAGGGCCGAGGCCAGCTGGTCACGCCACGGGGCGACCGGGGTGACGGCGGACGGGCCCGCGGGCGCGGCCGCGTCGTCCAGCTGGGTGTCGACCGAGGTCGTGCCCAGCCGGTCCCGCAGCTCGAGGATGAGCCGCTCGGCACCCTTCTTGCCGATGCCCGGCACCTGGGTGAGCGCCTTGACGTCGGCCATCGACACCGCCCGGCGCACCTCGCGCGGCGGGTGGATGGCCAGGACGGCCTGGGCCAGCCGCGGGCCCACGCCGTTGGCCGTCTGCAGCAGCTCGAACAGCTGGCGCTCGTCGTCGTCGGCGAAGCCGTAGAGGGTGAGCGAGTCCTCCCGGACCACCAGGCTGGTCGCCAGCCGGGCGCTCTCCCCCACCTGCAGCCGCGCGATGGTGCCCGGCGTGCACTGCACGGCCAGGCCGATGCCGCCGACCTCGACGACCGCGCCGTCCGGCGACACCGCGGCGACCCGGCCGCTCACACTCGCGATCACCGTCGCGCTCCCGTCAGGATCGGCACGCAGCTCCGGAGGGGCACGCCGGTCAGCGGTGTGCTCACCGCGACACCCCCTGCCAACGCGGCAGCGTCCGCTGCACGACCGGCGCGCCGATGCCGCCGGCCAGCGCGGCCACCTTCAGCCGCTGCTGCGCCGGGCCGCGCCACGCGTGGCACACGGCCAGGGCCAGCGCGTCGGCGGCGTCGGCCGGCTTGGGCGGGGACGCCAGCCCCAGCACCCGGGTGACCATCAGGGTGACCTGCTCCTTGTCCGCGCGGCCGCTGCCGGAGATGGCGGCCTTGACCTCGCTGGGCGTGTGCCAGGCGACCGGCCGGTCGGCCTGGGCCGCGGCCAGCGCGGCCACGCCCGCGGCCTGCGCCGTCCCCGTGGCGGTGCCCTTGTTGTTCTGGGTGAAGACCCGCTCGATCGCCACGACGTCGGGCCGGTGCTCCCGCAGCAGCGCGGTGACGGCGGTGTGCAGCTCCAGCAGCCGCAGCTCCAGGTCGAGCTCCGCGGCGGTGCGCACGACCCCCACGCCGACGGCCGTCGGCCGCGCGCCGGGACGCCCGTCGACCACCCCCCACCCGCACCGGGTGAGGCCCGGGTCGATGCCGAGCACCCGCATGGAGGCGCCTCCTGACGTCAGCCGAACTGGTGTTCGACCCACGCTAACCGCTGGAGCCGACGGTCCGGCGCCGCCACACCAGTGTCCGGCGATTTCCGCGGAGATGGCCGGAGGGCCGGAGTCAGCCCACCTTCTCGAGCACCTCGTCGGAGACGTCGTAGTTGGCGAAGACGTTCTGCACGTCGTCGCAGTCCTCGAGCGCGTCGATGAGCCGGAAGACCTTGCCCGCGGCCTCCTCGTCGAGCTCGACCGAGACGCTGGGCACGAAGCCGACGTCGGCGGAGTCGTAGTCGATGCCGGCGTCCTGAAGGGCGGTGCGCACCGCGACCAGGTCGGTCGGCTCGCAGACGACCTCGAAGCCGTCGCCCTGGTCGCGCACCTCCTCGGCCCCGGCGTCGAGCACGGCCATGAGCACGGTGTCCTCGTCGACGGTGTCGGACTTCGGCACCACGATGACCCCCTTGCGGGAGAACAGGTAGGAGACCGAGCCGGGGTCGGCCATCGACCCGCCGTTGCGGGTCATCGCCGTGCGGACCTCCATGGCCGACCGGTTCTTGTTGTCGGTCAGGCACTCGATGAGGACGGCGACCCCGCCGGCCGCGTAGCCCTCGTAGGTGATCGTCTGGTAGTCGACGCCACCGGCCTCGAAACCGGCACCGCGCTTCACCGCGCGGTCGATGTTGTCGTTGGGCACCGAGCTCTTCTTCGCCTTCTGGATGGCGTCGAACAGTGTCGGGTTGCCGGCCGGGTCACCGCCGCCGGTGCGGGCCGCGACCTCGATGTTCTTGATCAGCTTGGCGAACAGCTTGCCGCGCTTGGCGTCGATCCCGGCCTTCTTGTGCTTGGTCGTCGCCCACTTGGAGTGGCCGCTCACGAGTCCTCCTCGCTGACGCTCGTCAGCCGCGTCCGCGGCCGGCCGGCTGTGACCATTGGTGAACCCGCAGGCTCGTTCACGACGGCGGTCCCTTCTCCTCGCCGGCAACGCCGGCCCTCTCGGCCAGGTGGCGTCGGACGATGTCGACGAACAGCGCGTGCACCCGGCGGTCCCCGGTCAGTTCGGGGTGGAAGCTGGTGGCCACCAGGTTCCCCTGGCGGACGGCGACGATCCTACCGTTGGCGGCTCCCCCGACGACCCGGCCGAGGACCTGCACGCCCTCCCCCGCCTCCTCGACCCACGGCGCCCGGATGAAGACCGCGTGCACCGGACCGCCGGCCACGCCGTCGACCGCCACCTGCGACTCGAAGGAGTCGACCTGCCGGCCGAAGGCGTTGCGCCGCACCGTGACGTCCAGCCCGCCGACGGTGACCTGGTCGGGCGGGGCGTCCACCAGCCGGTCGGCCAGCATGATCATCCCGGCACAGGAGCCGTAGACCGGCAGCCCGTCGGCCACCGCCGCGCGCAGCGGTTCGAGCAGGCCGAACCGCGCGGCCAGCTTGGCCATCGTCGTCGACTCCCCGCCGGGGACGACGAGCGCGTCGACCGCGGCCAGCTCCTCGGGACGGCGGACGGCCACCGCCTCGGCGCCCAGCTCCGGCAGCGTCGCCAGGTGCTCCCGGACGTCTCCCTGCAGGGCGAGCACACCGACGACGGGCTTCCTCGACACGAGGCACCAGGCTACGTACCCCGGCTCAGGGCCCGGCCGCCCGCCGCGAGCTCCAGGTCAGCAGCCGCTCCAGCGGGCCGCGGCCCAGGCGCCACCGCCACCCCGACGCCAGCACCAGGGAGGTGAGGGTGAACCGCGCCCACAGGCCCCAGTCGTCGGAGGAGTCGGCCTCCAGCAGCCGGATGGCCACGATCTGCGCGGTGTAGACCGACAGCGCCAGCGCGCCCACCGAGGCCAGCGGGTACGTCAGCCGCGGCAGCAGGTCGGCGACCACCAGGCACACCCCGAGGACGGCGACCGCGACCCCGCCGGAGCCGACCACCTCGAACGTCGTCGACGTGTGCGGCTGGGCGCCGGCGAACCAGGCCGGGTCCCACGGGCCGGAGGCGCCGAAGCCGGCCTCGATCCCGTCCAGGTCCTGCCCCGGCGCGAGCTGGCGGGTGCTCGTCCAGCCGCCCAGGTAGCCCAGCACCGCCGCGCCGGTCCCGCCGGCGGCCAGGCCCGCGCGGACCCGCGGCGCCCCCAGGTCCAGCCGGCCGACCGCGAGCCCGACCAGCACGAAGGCCAGCCAGACCGCCGCCGGGTAGTAGCCGGTGAACAGCAGGAACGTGAAGGCGTCGCCCTCCTCGTCCAGCCCGGTGGCGTACTGCCCGACCGCGAGGGTGAGCGGCGGCGCGGCCAGGGCGACGACGCCGGCGGCGGACAGCAGGCGCGCGGGCGGCCAGCGCAGGAAGGGCAGCGCGAGGACGAAGAGCACCGCGTAGACGCCCAGGATGATCGCCACGAAGGTGTCGAGCAGCTCCAGGACGCCGCCGATCGCGAACACCCAGGCGGCGCGGACCAGGACGCGGGTGCGGGCCCGGGCGAGCTCCTGCCCGGTGGCCGGCGTGCGGCCGCCGGAGACCAGCGCGATGGAGACGCCGGCCAGCGTGGCGAACAGGATCGACGAGCGGCCGTCGACCACCGCCCGCCAGGTGGCCGGGTCCCAGCCCAGCTCCCCGGTGGCGCCCAGGTGGGCGCCGAACATGCCGAGGACGGCGAGCCCGCGGGCGACGTCGACGCCGCCGATCCGCCGTCCCGACGTGGTCTCCCGCGCCGGGACGGTGGTGGCGCGGGCGCCCTCGACGTCGTCCCGCTGCGCCGTCACGTCCCCTCCGCGCCGGCGCTCGTCGGCCACGCGCCGGGCCGTGCCGCGCCCCTGCGTGACCTCGCGAGCCCGGTCACCGGGTCACCAGCCGCGGGTGGCGTACCGCTCGCTCTCCGGCAGCGTGGCGACGTTGATGCCCACCATCGGCTCGCCGAGCCCGCGCGAGACCTTGGCGATCACGTCGGGGTCGTCGTGGAAGGTGGTCGCCTGCACGATGGCCGCGGCCCGCTGCGCCGGGTCCCCGGACTTGAAGATGCCCGAGCCGACGAAGACGCCCTCGGCGCCCAGCTGCATCATCATCGCGGCGTCCGCCGGGGTGGCGATGCCGCCCGCGGTGAAGAGCACGACCGGCAGCTTGCCCAGCCGGGCGACCTCGGCGACCAGGTCGTACGGAGCCCGCAGCTCCTTGGCGGCGACGAACAGCTCGGTCGCGTCGAGGGTGCCCAGCCGCCGGATGCCGGCGCGGATGGCCCGCATGTGCCGCACGGCCTCGACCACGTTGCCGGTGCCGGCCTCGCCCTTGGAGCGGATCATGGCCGCGCCCTCGGCGATCCGCCGCAGCGCCTCGCCCAGGTCGGTGGCGCCGCAGACGAACGGCACGGTGAACTCGCTCTTGGCGATGTGGTGCGCCTCGTCGGCCGGGGTGAGCACCTCGGACTCGTCGATGTAGTCGACCCCGAGGCTCTGCAGCACCTGCGCCTCGACGAAGTGGCCGATGCGGGCCTTGGCCATGACCGGGATGGAGACCGCCTCGACGATGCCCTGGACCATGTCCGGGTCGCTCATCCGCGCGATGCCGCCCTGGGCGCGGATGTCGGCGGGCACCCGCTCGAGGGCCATGACGGCGACCGCGCCGGCGTCCTCGGCGATCCGGGCCTGCTCGGGGGTGACGACGTCCATGATGACGCCGCCCTTCAGCTGCTCGGCCATGCCGCGCTTGACGGCCTCCGTCCCGGTGGTGCCGGTGGTGCCGGGAACGGTCGTGCTGTGCTCTGCCACGGGAACTGCCTCGGTCTCGGACGTCGGGAGGGGCCCTCGATGCTACGGGCGCGCGCGGCCGCCCCCGGCGGCGCTGCCGGTGACCTCGCGCAGGTCGTCCTCGATGTCGAAGAACCGCGGCAGCGGCCGGGAGGCGTGCAGCCGCAGCAGGCTGGGCAGCCGGCGGGTGCGCAGCGCGGCGGTGTCGCGGACGGCGTCGTTGTAGAAGCGCCGGGCCAGCCCGAGCCGGGTCGCCGTCGCGTCGAGGTCGGCCCGCAGCGCGGTCGGCACGCCGGGCAGGTCGGCGGGCAGCTCGCGCAGCTCGCGGCCCAGGGCGTTCTCCGCGAGCTCGCGGTCGCCGGTCCGGGGCGCGCGGACCTCGCGGACGCACGCCGCCAGCCGGGCGGCCCGCTCCTCGCCCAGCGCGCCCGCGTGGTCGCGGGCGAGCGCGGCGGCCAGGGCGGCGCGCCGCGTGAGCTGGCAGTCCAGGGCCGTCCAGGCCCGATCGACCCGCGCCTCCAGCCGGCGCAGCCGGGTGAGCGTCCACGCCACCCAGGCGGCCAGCAGCAGGACGACGACGACGGCGAGCAGCAGCCAGACGTCGGGGGTCACGACGGGTCAGGCTAGCGCTGCACCCACCGCCGCAGGGCCGATCGAGTCGGTGCGTCCCCCGAGGGCGTGGCGAGGTCTGCCAGCCGGTCGTCGTCGGACGCGGTGACCGCGCCGCTGCCGGGCAGCACGACGGTCTCGTAGACGGCGAGCACCCGGCGGGCCACCACCGACCAGTCGTACCCCGCGGCCACCCGGCGACCGGTCCCGGACAGGCGCGCCCGGCGCCCGGGGTCGGCCAGCAGGTCCGAGAGGGCGTGGGCGAGGTCGCGGGCGTCGCCGCGGCGTACCAGGACACCGGCGGCGCCGTCCTCGAGCACCGCGGCGAAGGCGTCCAGGTCGCTGGCGACGACCGGTGCCCCGGCCGCCAGCGCCTCGATGAGCACGATGCCGAAGGACTCCCCCAGCAGGTTCGGCGCGCAGTACACGTCGACCGACCGCAGGAACGCCCCCTTCTCCGCCTCGGTGAGTTCGCCGAGCAGCGAGACGTGCGGTGCGAGGTCCTCACCGAGCAGGTCCCGGACGGCGTCGGGGTCGCCGCGGCCGGCGATGAGCAGCTGGGCGCCGGGGTGCCGGCGGACGACGGTGCGCATGGCCTCCAGCAGCACCGGCAGGCCCTTGCGCGGCTCGTCGTAGCGGCCCAGGAAGCCGATGGTCGGCCCGTCGACGCCGCGGGTGTGGCCCGGCAGCGAGGGCCCCTCGGCGAACGCGCGGACGTGCACGCCGTTGGGGATGATCACCGCGTCGCCGCCGAGGTGCTCGACCTGCACGCGGCGGGCGAAGTCCGACACCGCGATCCGCCCGGAGATCTTCTCCAGCCACGGCCGGACGACCGGGCCCCAGGCGGCCAGCATCCTCGACCGGACCGTGGCGGCGTGGAAGGTGGCCACGATCGGGCCCTCGGCCATCATGCAGACCAGCAGGCCCACCGACGGCGGCGCGGGGTCGTGCACGTGGACGACGTCGAAGTGGCCGTCGCGCAGCCAGCGGCGCACCCGGGTGGCGCTGACCGGGCCGAACTGCACGCTGGCCATGGAGCCGTTGTACGGGATGGGCACGGCGCGCCCCGCCCACGTCGCGTACTCGTCGGGCAGCGACTCCTCCCGCTCGGCAGGAGCGAGCACCTCGACGTGGTGGCCCAGCCCGCGCAGCGTCTCGGCCAGGTCGCGCACGTGGTACTGCACCCCGCCGGGGACGTCCCACTGGTAGGGGCAGACCAGCCCGATGCGCATCAGGGGCTCCCCACCTCGGTCCGGCTCGACGAGCTCGCCGGAGCACGTCCCGCCGGCGGGTCGGGCGGGACGTCGTCCCAGACCCGGCCGAGGACGTGCCAGTCCTCGGGGTGCTCGGCGAGGCCGGCGGTGAACGCGTCGGCCACGCCCTGCATCGCGGCGGGGACCCGGTCGCGGAGCCGGCCGGGTCCGTCGACCGGCACCTCGGGCCGGACGTCGAAGGCCCAGCCGCGCTCGGTGAACCGGCAGATCGCCGGGTGCAGCGCGGCGCCGGTCTGGGCCGCCAGCAGCGCCGGCCCACCGGGCATGGTCGCGCGGCGGCCGAAGAACTCCACCGGCACGCCGCCGGCGCCCAGGTCGCGGTCGACCAGCAGACACACCCAGCCGCCGCCGTCCAGCCACTCGCGCAGCACCGCCGAGCTCGGTCGCGGCCCCCCGGTGAGCGGCACCACCCGCATGCCCAGGGTCTCGCGGAACGCCAGGAACCGCCGGTAGAGCGACTCCGGCCGCAGCCGCTCGGCCACCGTCATGAACGGCCCGTCCAGGAAGTCGACCAGCCACACGCCTGCGGCGTCCCAGTTGCCGCTGTGCGGCAGCGCGAAGACCACGCCGCGGCCGTCGGCCCGGGCCCGCTCCATGTGCTCGACGCCGGAGCTCGCGGTGTCGGCCACGATCCGCTCCCGGGACAGCCGCGGCAGCCGGAACGCCTCCTGCCAGTAGCGGGCGTAGGAGCGCATCCCCCGCGTGGTCAGCTCGTCCAGCGCGGCCTCGTCGAGCCGGCCGCCGGTCGCGACGCGGAGGTTGGCGCGCAGCTGGCGCACCCCGCGGCCGTCCCGCGCGGCGGCCCAGCGGCCGGCGGCGTCGAAGGCGCCGCGGGCCACCGGCTCGGGCAGCGCCCGGACCGCGCGCCAGCCGGCGGCGTAGCCGAGGTCGGTCAGCTGCGCCGTGGCCCGGGCGCGCAGCCCCACCCGGCCGGGGACCAGCCGGAGCCCGCCCGTCGTCTGCGGCCCCGTCCCCGTCGACGCCGCCGTCGCGGCGTCCGCCCCGGGCGCGTCGGTCACGGCAGGGAGGGTGGGGTCGACGGCAGGGAGGGCGGCGCGGACGGCGGCGGGGTCGGCAGGGCCCGGCCGCGGGCCTGGCGGTGGACCTCGGCGAACCGCTGCCCCACGGTGACCGCGCTGCCCACGGTCAGCACCCACAGGGCCACGTGCAGCGCGTACGGGATGCCCAGGCCCAGGAAGCCGGTGCCGACCAGCACGAGGATCAGCCGCTCGGTGCGCTCCACGACGCCGACGTCGCAGGTCAGCCCCATGCCCTCGGCGCGGGCCTTGACGTAGGAGGTGAGCACGCCGAGCACCAGGCACAGCAGCGCCAGCAGCACGATGAGCCGGTTGTCGCCGGCCCCGGAGAACCACCAGACCAGCGCGCCGAAGATCGCGGCGTCGGCCGCGCGGTCGCCGGTGGAGTCCAGCACCGCGCCGAACACCGAGCCGCCGCCCCGGGCCCGCGCGAGCGCGCCGTCGAGCATGTCGAGCAGCACGAAGACGGTGACGGTGAACGCGCCCCAGAACAGGTGTCCGGTCGCGATCAGCCCGACCGCGCCCGCGATCGCCCCGAGCGTGCCGACGAGCGTGACCGTGTCCGGGGTGACCCCGGCCCGGGCCAGCCGGGCCACGACCGGTGCCCAGAAGCGGCCCACCGCCGCGCGGGCGTTGACGCCGAGCACCTCAGGCCCCCGGGGTGGGCCGGCCGTCCGGCCAGTGCTGGGCGAGCAGCGCCCGGGTCTCGCGCAGCACCTGCGGCAGCACGCGGGTCAGGCCGATGACCGGCATGAAGTTGGTGTCCCCGCCCCAGCGGGGCACGGCGTGCTGGTGCAGGTGGTCGGCGATGCCGGCGCCGGCGACCGAGCCCTGGTTCATCCCGATGTTGAAGCCGTGCGCCCCGGCCACCGCGCGCACCACCCGCATGGCCGTCTGGGTGAACTCGCCCAGCTCGGCGACCTCGGCGGGTGTGAGGTCGGTGTAGTCGGGCACGTGCCGGTACGGCACCAGCATCAGGTGGCCGGCGTTGTACGGGTACAGGTTGAGGACGGCGAAGACGGTCTCGCCGCGCGCGACGACCAACCCCTCCTCGTCGTCCATCTGCGGGATGAGGCAGAACGGGCAGTCGTGGGCGCCCGTGGGCTTGCCCTCCCCGCGGATGTAGGCCATCCGGTACGGCGTCCACAGGTGCTCGAAGACCGCCGTCGGACCGTCGTCGTCGCTGGGGACGGCGACCTGGAAGGTCTCCTCCGAGTCGGTGCTCATCCGGCCACCAGCGCCTCGGCGGTCGGGTCGGTGTTGGCCCGGCCGGCGACCCACTCGGCGATCGCGTCGACCGCCTTCTCGACGGGGACGCCGTTGTGCTGGCTGCCGTCGCGGAAGCGGAAGGAGACCGCGCCGGCCTCGGCGTCGGTCGCCCCGGCGATGAGCACGAAGGGCACCTTCTGCTTGCTGGCGGTGCGGATCTTCTTCTGCATCCGGTCGTCGGAGTCGTCGATCTCCACCCGGATGCCGCGTGCGCGCAGCTGCAGCGCCACGTCCCGCAGGTAGGGCACCTGCTCGTCGGTGACCGGGATGCCGGTCACCTGCACCGGCGCCAGCCACGCGGGGAAGGCGCCGGCGTAGTGCTCGGTGAGGACACCGAAGAACCGCTCGATCGAACCGAACTTCGCCGAGTGGATCATCACCGGCTGCTGCCGGGAGCCGTCGGCGGTCGTGTACTCCAGGCCGAAGCGGGCCGGCTGGTTGAAGTCGTACTGGATGGTCGACATCTGCCAGGTCCGGCCGATGGCGTCGCGAGCCTGCACGGAGATCTTCGGGCCGTAGAACGCCGCGCCGCCCGGGTCGGGCACCAGCTCGAGACCCGTCTCCCGCGCCGCCTCCTCGAGCACCGCGGTGGCCACCGCCCACTCCTCGTCGGAGCCGATGAACTTCTCGGAGTCCCCGCGGGTGGACAGCTCCAGGTAGTAGTCGGTCAGCCCGAAGTCGTCGAGCAGGCCCAGCACGAAGGCCAGCAGGTGCCGGATCTCCCCGGGTGCCTGCTCCGGGGTCACGTAGCTGTGCGAGTCGTCCTGGGTCAGCCCGCGCACCCGGGTCAGGCCGTGCACGACGCCGGACTTCTCGTAGCGGTAGACCGAGCCGAACTCGAAGAAGCGCAGCGGCAGCTCGCGGTAGGACCGCCCGCGCGACCTGAAGACCAGGTTGTGCATCGGGCAGTTCATGGCCTTGAGGTAGTACTCGCTGTTCTCCAGCTCCATCGGCGGGAACATGGTGTCGGCGTAGTACGGCAGGTGCCCGGAGGTCTCGAACAGCCCGCGCTTGCTGATGTGCGGGGTGCCGACGTAGTCGAAGCCCTCCTCGATGTGCCGCCGGCGGACGTAGTCCTCCATCTCCCGCTTGACCACGCCGCCCTTGGGGTGGAAGACCGCCAGGCCGGAGCCGATCTCGTCGGGGAAGCTGAACAGGTCCAGCTCCACGCCCAGGCGCCGGTGGTCGCGGCGCTCGGCCTCGGCGAGCTGCTCGAGGTAGGCCTTGTGCGCCTCCTTGCTCTCCCACGCGGTGCCGTAGATGCGCTGCAGCTGCGGGTTCTTCTCGCTGCCGCGCCAGTAGGCGGCCGCCGACCGGGTGAGGGAGAAGGCGGGGATGGTGGAGGTGCGCGGCAGGTGCGGACCGCGGCACAGGTCGGTCCACACCAGGTCGCCGGTGCGGGCGTCCCGGTTGTCGTACATGGTCAGCTGCGCGCCGCCGACCTCGACGGAGGCACCATCATCCGAGGACGCAGCCTCGCCGCCCTTGAGGCCGATCAGCTCGAGCTTGAACGGCTCGTGCGCGAGCTCGGCCTGCGCGTCGGCGTCGCTGATCTCGCGGCGGGAGAAGTACTGGCCGGCCTTGACGATCTCCTGCATCCGCTTCTCGAGGGCCTTGAGGTCCTCGGGCGTGAAGGGCCGCTCGGGGGCGAAGTCGTAGTAGAAGCCGTTCTCCACCGGCGGGCCGATGCCCAGCCGGGTGCCCGGGAAGAGGTCCTGCACGGCCTGGGCCAGCACGTGCGCGGTCGAGTGCCGGATCACCGCGCGACCCTCGGGGCTGGCGGCGGGCACCGGCTCGACCTCGGCGTCGGCCTCGGGGGCCCAGGCGAGGTCCCTGAGGTCACCGGTCGCCAGGTCCCGGACGACGACCGCGCCGTCGGGGCCCTTGAGCGGGATCCCGGCCGCCTTGAGCGCGTCCTGGGCCGTCGTCCCGGCCGGCACCCGGATCGGGGCGGGAGCGGCGAGGGTGGGCGCGGCTGACACGGGAGCTCCTGCGGGGTCGGTGAACGGGCACCTCCGAGCCTAGTGCGCGGCGCACGTCACCCCGGGACGACGCCCGGCCGGCTCAGCCGGGCAGCACCTCGACGCGGTCGCCGACCCGCACCGTCCCCGGCCGCCGGACCTCGGCGTACACGCCCAGGCAGTGTTTGGGGGTGCGGGTGACCGCGATCTCGACGTCGCCGACGCGCAGGGTGCGCCCGACCCACGACCGCTCGTCCTCGCCCTCGGGCAGGTCGAGCAGCAGGTTGGCGCGCGGGTCGTCGGCCGAGCAGCCTTCCGGGACGTCGCCGGCGGCGGCGCGCGCGATCGCCCCGCGGCTGACCAGGTGCACCGCGGCGGCGTCCACCTGCGGCTGCCCGGACCGCTGCAGGCGCACCGGCCGACCCAGCACCTCGGTCAGCGTGATCGTGTCGGCCTCGTCGTCCCCGGTGGCGACGACCTCGGTCATCTCGGGGGTGCTCTTGACCGTGACCCGCTCCCCCGTCGTGGCGTCGACGACGGACCACCCGCGGTCGCCGACCAGGCCCGCCGGCCCCACCTCGGCCTCCCGGACGGTGCGCCCGGCGAGGCTCTTCACCGGGTAGACGCTCACCTGCACGACGCTGCCAGCACCGGTCACGAGGCGACCGTACGTCCTCCTCCCAGGGAGGGCGGTCGCCGGCGCAGCCGGCGCCGCTGCGCGTCGAGGTAGGGCCGCGCCCGGCGCTGGCCGCCCTCGCGGTCGATGGCCGCCTGCAGCGCGTCCAGCGCCCGGGCCAGCCGGTCGGCGTCGGGTTGCCAGCCGCGGCGCTCGCACTCCTCCAGCCAGTCGACCGGCGCCCGGTGGCCGCGCTCGGCGTTGCAGCGGCGGCACGCGGCGACCTCGTTGGCCAGCCACGACGGGCCGCCCTTGAGCCGGGGGACGACGTGCTCGGTGGTCGGCGGGACGAGGCCGCCGAGGACCCGGCCGCACCAGATGCAGGTGTCGCCGTCCCGCTCGAGGACCTCGGTCATCCGTTCGGCGCGCCCCGGCTGGCGCGGTCGGACCGGCACGGGCGGGGCGGGCGGCCGGCGGCGGGACACCAGACCGATGGTCCTCCTCGGTGCGCCCGCGTGCCGGGACGGCGTCAGCCGCGGGGCCGCTGGATCGTGCCAGGACGGCGCGCTGCCCACCGATGAGGAACCGGGTGGGCCAGGGTCTCCTCGACGACACCGACCACCGGCCCCCGCGGCGACCATCGCAGCCGGGCCGCAGCACACACGGAGGAGCAGGGATGGGCGCGATCAGGGTGCACGAGTTCACCACCGTCGACGGGGTCGTCGACGCACCGATGTGGACCGTGGACTACGGGTTCCCCGACGACCTGGCCGCCTCGATCGGGGCGCTCACCGCCCCGGCGAAGGGCATCCTGCTGGGCCGCACCACCTTCGAGATGTTCGCGCCGGCCTGGTCCACGCGGACCGCCGAGGACGACGAGGGTGCGCCGTTCTTCAACGACACCCCCAAGTACGTCGTCTCCTCGACCCTCACCGACGCGGCGTCGGTGTGGCGCAACTCCACCGCGATCGGCGGCTACGACGCCGGGCGGATCCGTGAGCTCAAGGAGCAGGGCGACCTCTACGCCAGCGGCAGCGCGACCCTCGTGCGGGCCCTGCTGGCCGACGGCCTGGTCGACGAGCTGCACCTGTACGTCTACCCGCTCGCCGTCGGCAGCGGCACCCGGCTCTTCCCCGAGGGCAGCGCGCAGAAGATGTCGCTGCTCGACGTGGAACGCCTGAGCAACGGGGTGGCCCACCTGACCTACGGCCCGGCCGCCACCTGACCCCTGGGACGGCGAGAGGCCCGGGTCCGCCGGACCCGGGCCTCTCGTGTTGTGGGCGATACTGGGTTCGAACCAGTGACCTCTTCGGTGTGAACGAAGCGCTCTACCACTGAGCCAATCGCCCCTGCGGCAGCCATTCTGCCAGACGCTCAGCGCCAGAGTGGCACCCACCCCGGCACCCACTCCGGAACGCCCATGACGTGCAGCACGACGACCAGGACGCCGTAGACGAAGGCCGCGGTCGCCAGCGCGACGGCGACCCGCACCCACACCCGTTGCCGCCCCAGCCACTCGGTCCACGCCCGGACGTGCCGGCGGGTGAAGTGCAGCAGCCGCTCGGCCCACCTGAACTCGGTGGCGAGCAGGAAGAGCCCGGCGATGACGGTGAGCCAGCCCGGCCCGGGCAACGGGATGGTGACCAGCCCGAACGCCACGACGACGCTGCCGACCGCGCCCACGACCAGGCGGTAGCCGTGGTCGAGGGGACGGCGGGCGGCCAGGCGCCGCCGCCAGTGCGTGGCCGCGACGCGCTCCCGCAGGCTGCGGTGGGCGTCTCCGGCCGCGTGGGCTCGCCGCGCACCGGACGCCGGGGTCCCCGGCTGCCCGGTGCCGGAGGGGGTCACCGTCTCCGGACCGCTCAGCTGGGCACCTCCCCCGACGCCACGATGTCGCTGGGCTCCGGCGGAGCCGAGCGCCCGGGCTCGAGGCTCACCGCGTAACCGGTGTAGGCGTCCAGCCCGGACGGCCCTGAGCCTACGGTGCGCAGCGCCGGTTGCGGGGACGTGACGTCGAAGGTGCCCAGCGGCGCCGGCCCGCCGGAACCGGTCCCCCACACCACGTACGTCTGGTCCTGGTCGTTGGGCCTCAGGCCCTGGGTGACCACCTGCACCTGCCCCGCGCGTGCCACGACGGTGGCGACCGTCGCGCCGTCGGCGGTCAGCGGCGCGATCGTGGCCTGGCCCGGGGTCAGCAACGCGTCGACCAGCTCGGCCTGCTCGGCGGCGGCGGCCCGGGCCTCCTCGCGGGCCGAGCTGAGCACCACGTTCCAGGTGCCCAGCGCGAGGATCGCCGCGACCGCGGCCGCCGCGAGGGCGTTGGGCAGCACCCGACGCCAGCTGGACGGCGGGTCCACCGCGTCGACCGGGAACGGCGCCCGGTGCGCGCCGCTCGCCGGGGGCTCGAACCGGTGCAGGGGAGCCGGGCGGACGGGAACCGCGGGCGGGACCGGCGGCGTCCGCTCGGCCTCCCACGCCGGACGGGGCAGCGGCTCGGCCCCCTCCACCGCGGCGCGCAGCCGCTCGCGCAGCCGCTCCGGGGGGTCGACCGGGGGCAGGTCACCGGCCAGGGCGCCCATGACGTCGGCGGTCTCGCTCACCGTCTGCCGGCACCGCGGGCAGGCCGGCAGGTGGGCCGCGAAGAGTTCCTCGTCCTCCGGCTCGAGGGCGTGCAGCGCCCAGCCGACGGCGAGCTCGTCGAAGGTCTCGTGCTCCCCGCGGCGAGGGTCCCGGGGGGCGGTCACCGGCTCGTCCCGTCGGCCGGCGCGGACTCGCCGAGGGCGCCGCCCGGGGCGACGCCCGCGCCGCCGAGCTCCTCGCGCAGCCGGCGCATCCCGGCGAGCATCCGGGTCTTGACCGTGCCCAGCGGCGTGCTCGTCAACGCCGCGACCTCCCGCTGCGTGTAACCGCCGTAGTAGGCCAGGGTCAGCGCCTCCCGCTGGGGGGCCGGCAGAGCGCCCAGCGCGTCCCGCACCTGCTCGGACACCACCCGGCTCCACGCCTCGTCCTCGACGTCGCGGGACGTCGGCGTCGCCAGCGCCAGGTCGTCCTCGGCCCGGGTCTGCCGGCGGCGGTGCGACTCCTCGCGGCGGACGGCGTCGACGGCCTTGTGGTGGACCGTCGCCAGCAGCCAGGAGGTGAAGGAGCCCCGCGCGACGTCGAAGGCCGCCGGGTCGCGCCAGACGGTGAGGAACACGTCCTGCACCACGTCCTCGGCCAGGACGTCGTCGGCGAGGATGCGCCGCGCGAGGGCGAAGGCCGGCCGGCTGTACCTGTCGTAGAGCTCGTCCACGGCGCTCCGGTCGCCCGTGCGCATGCGCAGGAGGAGGTCGGCGCCTGCCGGGCCGTCCCCGACACGCCGTCCCGAACTGCTCACGAGCTCCATCGTCACACGCGGTCTTCGCGACAGGCCGACGACGCGGTTCAGGCGTGCTCGGAAGGGGCACACAGAGGAACGACACGCGCGGAGAACGTCCGGGCGTCACCTCGGTCAGGGAAGGTCGTTGTTCCAGAGATGATCAACCGCGCCACGCCTGGGTACACGTGCCCGACGACGCTCCACCTTGTCGGTCCGCAGTCGTGGACCGAGGTCCCGGCCTTGCTCAGCTACGAGGTGAGCGACCCGTTCGCCGTGCGGATCACCTTCGGCGACGGCGCGGAGGAGGACGGCATCTCCTGGCTCGTGGGCCGCGACCTGCTGCAGGTCGGCCTGGACCGGCCGGCGGGCGAGGGGGACGTGCGGCTGTGGCCGTCCCGGACGTCGGGCGACGTCCTCTTCCTGCACCTGCGCGCCCCCTCGGGCGAGGCGCTGTTCGAGGTGTCCCGCGGCACGGTCGCCGGCTTCCTCCAGCTGACCGCGGGCGTCGTCCCGTTCGGCGAGGAGTCCTCGGTGCTCGAGGTGGACAGCGAGCTGGCCGCCCTGCTGTCCAACGGCGGCGCCGACCCGACGGGTCGGTGACCCCGGGGGGACCCCCCGCGAACCCACCTCCGAGGGTCGGGTATGGTTCTCCCTGCAAGACAGCGACACAGCTGGACAGCAACGCGGACGTGGCTCAGTTGGTAGAGCATCACCTTGCCAAGGTGAGGGTCGCGGGTTCGAATCCCGTCGTCCGCTCGGAACCTCGGGCGCTGGTCGTCAGATCGGCGCCCGCGTGCGGTGGAGTGGCCGAGAGGCGAGGCAACGGCCTGCAAAGCCGTCTACACGGGTTCAAATCCCGTCTCCACCTCGGCCTCCGCCGAGATCGGTGGAGCGGACCGGCCGCAGGCCGGATCGGGCGATTGGCTCAGTGGTAGAGCGCTACCTTGACACGGTAGAGGTCACTGGTTCGAACCCAGTATCGCCCACAGCACGAGAGGCCCGGGTCCGGCGGACCCGGGCCTCTCGCCGTCTCGGGACGCCGGCACCGACCGGCCGTGACGTCGGCCACCGACGGACCCGGGACGGCCCCGAGCGGTGATCAGCCCTCAGGCCCCGGTGTCCGCGCCCCCGGCGCGCCCGCTCGGCCTCCCGGCCCCTGGACGGGCGGGTCGGCGGGCACGCGGTGAGGGCGCCGTCAGCGGAGGACGGGGACCACCCGCTCGGCCCAGAAGCGCTCGACCTGCGCCTCCAGGTCCTCGACGGTGCGGCTGTTGTCCAGCACGACGTCGGCCACCGCACGCCGCTGCTCGTCGGTGGCCTGGGCCGCGATCCGGGCGCGGGCGTCCTCCTCGGACAGCCCCCGGGCGACCAGCCGCCGCACCCGGGTGTCCAGGTCGGCCTCGACGACGAGCACCAGGTCGTAGGAGTCGGACTGGCCGGTCTCCACCAGCAGTGGCACGTCCTGCACCACCACGGCGTCCGGGGGCGCCGCGGCGACCAGCTCGGCGGCGCGGGCCCGCACCAGTGGGTGCACGATGCCGTCGAGCCGACGGCGGGCCTCGGGGTCGGCGAACACCACGGCCGCGAGGGCCGGGCGGTCGAGACCGCCCTCGGGGGTCAGCACCCCGCGCCCGAACGCCGCGACGACGGCCTCCAGGCCCGGCGTCCCCGGCTCGACGACCTCGCGCGCGATGCGGTCGGCGTCCACGATGCGCGCCCCGCGCGCGGCGAGCAGGCCGGCCACCGTGCTCTTGCCCGATCCGATCCCGCCGGTCAGCCCGATCCGCAGCACGCACGGACAGTAGCCACCGACGGGGCGCCGGTCACGGACGGGTAACACCCGGGAGCCCTGCCCGGCGCGTCGCCCCAGTCACACGTGTCCCATGGGCAACTCTCTCCCCGGCGATCTCCCCACGCCCCAGAGAGGCAGAACCGACCATGTCCCGTCCCGCGCACGCCGCCCCCTCGTCGACCCCCGCCGCCGTCCGGCGCGGCCCCGGTCGGCACCGGCTCGAACGCTCCACGGGCGTGCGCTGCACGGACCTGCCGATGGTGCGCGAGCGGCTGGAGCGCAACGCCGCCGTCCGCCCGCGCAACGCCTTCCTGCGCTGGTTGTCGGCGACCGCGCCGGCGGGCCGGCACACCTGGCAGTTCCTCGCGAACTCCGGCGGTCGCCCGCGCACCGCGTTCGCGATCATCCTCAGCCTCTGAGCAAGGACCGCCGTCCGCCCCACGCCGCCCGGCCCCCTGCGGGGTCCCGCTGCGAGCTCGCGAGTGGGCGGGGGCAGGGGGTCCTTCGGTCGTCCCTCCACGGGGATGGGAGGGACGACCGAGGCCCGGGCCCCCGCGGGGTCCCGGGCCTCGGCCTCAGGTGGTGCTGCTCAGCCGCGCTGAGCGGGGGTCACTCGCCGCCGGCGAGCTTGGCCCGCAGCGCCGCGAGCGCCTCGTCGCTGGCGAGGGTGCCGCCGGAGGTGTCGCTCACCTCGGTGTCGCCGCTGGAGTAGTTGCCGCCGGCCGCAGCCTCGGCGTCGGCCGCGCGGGCCTCGGCGATCTGCTTGCGGTGCGCCTCGTAGCGGGCCTGGGCCTCGGCGTACTGCCGCTCCCAGGTCTCGCGGGCCTCCTCGTAGCCCTCGAGCCACTCGCCCGTCTCCGGGTCGAAGCCCTCGGGGTAGATGTAGTTGCCCTGCTCGTCGTACGAGGCGGCCATGCCGTAGGCGGCCGGGTCGAACTGCTCCTCGTCGCCGATGACGCCCTCGTTGGCCTGCTTGAGCGACAGCGAGATGCGGCGCCGGTCGAGGTCGATGTCGATGACCTTGACCAGGATCTCGTCGCCGACCTGCACGACCTGCTCGGGGATCTCGACGTGCCGCTCGGCCAGCTCGGAGATGTGCACCAGACCCTCGATGCCCTCGTCGACGCGGACGAATGCACCGAAGGGCACCAGCTTGGTGACCTTGCCGGGCACGACCTGGCCGATCTGGTGGGTCCGGGCGAACTGACGCCACGGGTCCTCCTGCGTCGCCTTCAGCGACAGCGAGACCCGCTCGCGGTCCAGGTCGACGTCGAGGACCTCGACGGTGACCTCCTGGCCGACCTCGACGACCTCGGACGGGTGGTCGATGTGCTTCCAGGACAGCTCGGAGACGTGCACCAGACCGTCGACGCCACCCAGGTCCACGAACGCGCCGAAGTTGACGATCGAGGAGACGACGCCGGTGCGGACCTGGCCCTTGGCGAGCTTGTTGAGGAACTCGCTGCGGACCTCGGACTGGGTCTGCTCCAGCCACTGCCGGCGGGAGAGGACGACGTTGTTGCGGTTCTTGTCGAGCTCGATGATCTTGGCCTCGAGCTCGCGGCCCACGTAGGGCTGCAGGTCGCGGACGCGGCGCATCTCGACCAGCGAGGCGGGGAGGAACCCGCGCAGGCCGATGTCGAGGATGAGACCACCCTTGACGACCTCGATGACGGTGCCGGTGACGACCTCGTCGGCTTCCTTCTTCGCCTCGATCGTGCCCCAGGCGCGCTCGTACTGGGCGCGCTTCTTGGAGAGGATCAGGCGGCCTTCCTTGTCCTCCTTCTGGAGGACGAGGGCTTCCACCTCGTCGCCGACGCTGACGACCTCGTTGGGGTCGACGTCGTGCTTGATGGACAGCTCACGCGAGGGGATGACGCCCTCGGTCTTGTAGCCGATGTCCAGCAGCACCTCGTCCCGGTCGACCTTGACGATGACGCCTTCGACGATGTCGCCGTCGTTGAAGTACTTGATCGTCTGGTCGATGGCCGCGAGGAAGTCCTCGGCGGTGCCGATGTCGTTGACGGCGACCTGGGGGGTGCTGTTAGGACGGACCTGGGTGGAGGTCATGTGGTCGAGTGCTCCGGACGGGGGATGCGTAGGGACAGGACGACCCGCGGCCGGGTGACCGCGGGGAGCGGGGAGAGCCGGCGCGCGCCGATCCCCTGGTGGGTTCAGCACTGACAGACCTCTGGCGCATTCCCATGGTACGGAGCCGGGGAGCACGCGGTCCACCTGGGTGCGGCGCCTCCCCGGGGCCCCGGCGTGTCACGATCGGCGTGTCATGGACAGCCCGGCCGCTCCCCCGCCCGACCTCCCCCTCGCCGACGACGGCTACCCGGCGCCGAGCGGCGTCGCCCGGCGCCCGGCGGGGACGGCGGAGTCGGTCCGGGCCAACCGGCGGTGGTGGGACGCCGCGGCGCCGGCCTACCTCGCCGAGCACGGCAGCGACCTCGGCGACGTCGACTTCCTGTGGTGCCCCGAGGGGCTGCGCGAGTCCGGGGCGCACCTGCTGGGGGACGTCGCCGGCCGCCGGGTGGTCGAGGTCGGCTGCGGGTCCGCGCCGTGCGCGCGCTGGCTGCGCCGCGAGGGGGCGGACGTCGTCGCGCTCGACCTCTCCGGCGGGATGCTGGCCCGGGCCGCCGAGCTGAACCGGGCCACCGGCATCGACGTCCCGCTGCTGCAGGCCGACGTGGGGGCGCTGCCGCTGGTGACCGGGAGCGTGGACCTGGTCTGCTCGGCGTTCGGCGGGCTGCCGTTCGTCGCCGACGTCGAGGGGGCGCTCGCCGAGGTGGCGCGGGTGCTGCGGCCCGGCGGGCGGTTCGTCGCGTCGGTGAACCACCCGTTCCGCTGGCCGTTGCCGGACTCCCCCGACCCCGAGGACCTGCGGGTCGTCTCCTCCTACTTCGACCGGACGCCGTACGTGGAGGCCGACGAGGACGGCCGCACCGTGTACGTGGAGCACCACCGCACGGTCGGCGACTGGGTGCGCGCCGTGGTGGGCGCGGGGCTCGTCCTCGAGGACCTGCTCGAGCCGGAGTGGACGCCGGGCCGCACGCAGGAGTGGGGCCAGTGGTCCCCGGCGCGCGGGGCGCTGGTCCCCGGGACGCTGATCCTGGTCTGCCGCCGGCCGGGCTGAGGCCGCAGTGGCCCCGTCCCGGGCTGAGGCCGCAGTGGCCCCCCCGTCCCGGGCTGAGGCCGCAGTGGCCCCGTCCCGGGCCCCGCTCCGGGCCTGCGAGGGGCGCGGGGACGGGGGTCCTCCCGGTTTCACCAGACGTCACCGTCGCGCCAGTCGCAGGTCAGGCTCCCGTCGAGGTCGAGCGGCACGGCGCCGGGGAGCACGAGGACGGCTCCGTCGTCGTCCGGGGTGCGGACCGTCCCGGCCGGGCTGAGCACGGACGTCGGGCCACGCCACCGCTGCCAACTGCGGGCGGTGTACAGAGCGGCGCCGTCGTCCGACGCGCCCAGGGCGCCGAGGTCGTAGGCGCCGCGGACGACGTCCTCGAGCCCGGCCATGACCGCCGACGCGACGCCGCTGCGCCGGTGGGGCGCCGCTACGGCGACCGCCTCGACGTAGCCGGTGCGCAGCGCCCGGCCGCCGTGCAGGACCCGGCGCTGGACGACGGCGCCGTGGCCGACCAGCTCGTCGTCGGCCCATGCCAGTGCGTGCACCCCGCCGAGCGTGTGGTCCCAGTCCGCGTCGTCGAAGTCGCCGTGGAACGCGTCGTCGAGCAGCGCCCGTGCCGTGACGAGGGTCCGCGACGGCACGTGGGCGGTGTGCAGCAGCTCGACGGTGACCATCCCGGGATCCTCCCAGCCCGACCCTCGACCTCAGGTGGAGGTGGAGCCCGGGGGCCGGCGCTGTGCGCTGGTCCTCACTCCCCCCGGCCGGAACCGCACATCCACGCACACCCGGGCCGCTGACCTCGGCTCAGTGGGCGGCCTCGTTCCAGGTCCGACCGAAGCCGACCGAGACCTCCAGCGGCACCGACAGCTGCGCGGCACCGGCCATCTCCCGGCGCACCAGCGTCTCCAGCGCCTCCCGCTCCCCCGGCGCGACCTCGAGCACGAGTTCGTCGTGGACCTGCAGCAGCATCCGGGAGCGGAGCCCCTCGTCGGCGATCGCCTTCTCCACGCGCAGCATGGCCACCTTGATGATGTCGGCCGCCGAACCCTGGATGGGGGCGTTGAGCGCCATCCGCTCGGCCATCTGCCGGCGCTGCCCGTTGTCGCTGGTCAGGTCGGGCAGGTAGCGCCGGCGACCCAGCGTGGTCTCGGTGTAGCCGGTCTGGCGGGCGTCCTCCACGACACCGTCCAGGTACTCGCGGATGCCGCCGAAGCGCTCGAAGTAGGCGTGCATCTGCTCGCGCGCCTCCTCGGTGGAGATGCGCAGCTGGGAGGCCAGCCCGTACGCCGACAGCCCGTAGGCCAGGCCGTAGCTCATGGCCTTGATCCGGCGGCGCATCTCCGGGTCGACGTCCTCGATCGGGATGTCGAACGCCCGCGACGCGACGAAGGAGTGCAGGTCCTCCCCCGACGTGAAGGCCTCGATGAGCCCCGCGTCGCCGGAGAGGTGCGCCATGATGCGCATCTCGATCTGGCTGTAGTCCGCGGTCATCAGCGACTCGTAGCCGGGGCCGACGATGAACGCCTGCCGGATCCGGCGGCCCTCCGCAGAGCGGATCGGGATGTTCTGCAGGTTCGGGTCGATCGAGGACAGCCGGCCGGTGGCGGCGATCGTCTGCTGGAACGTCGTGTGGATCCGCCCGGCGTCGTCGACCATGGGGATCAGGCCGTCGATGACGGTGCGCAGCCGGGTCACGTCGCGGTGCCGCAGCAGGTGTTCGAGGAAGGGGTGGCCGGTTGCGCCGAGCAGGTTGGTCAGCGCCTCGGCGTCGGTCGTGTAGCCCGACTTGATCTTCTTGGTCTTCGGCAGGCCCAGCTCGTCGAAGAGCACCGCCTGCAGCTGCTTGGGCGAGCCGAGGTTGACCTCGCGGCCGATCACCGCGTAGGCCTCGGCGGCCGCGGCGGCCACCTCGTCGGCGAACTCCCGCTGCAGCTCGCGCAGGAAGTCCAGGTCCGCGGCGATGCCGCGCTGCTCCATGCGGGCCAGCACGAAGGTCAGCGGCAGTTCGAGCTCGTCGAGCAGCGAGTCACCCCCGCGCTGACCGAGCAGGGAGTCCAGCGCGTCGGAGAGGTCGTTGACCGCGACGGCCTTGAGGACGTCGGCGTGCGCGGCCTCGCGGGCGAGGTCCTCCTCCGACGGGCCCATCCCGTCGAGGGTCAGCTGGGGCTCCTCGGCGGCAGAGTCCTTCAGCTCGCGGCGCAGGTACCGGACGGCGAGGTCGCCCAGGTCGAACGACCGCTGACCGGGCAGAGCCAGGTAGGCGGCCAGCGCGGTGTCGCTGACCACGCCGGCGAGGTCCCAGCCGCGTGCCCAGATCGCCAGCAGCGGGCCCTTGACCTCGTGCACGACCTTGTGCGCGTCCGGGTCGGCCAGCCAGTCGGCCAGCGCCTGCTCGTCGGTGGCGTCGAGGTCGGGGCCCAGGTCGACGAAGGTGGCGTGGTCGTCACCGCCGGCGAGGGCGATGCCGGTCAGCTCACCGGTGCCCCGGCCCCAGGTGCCCCGGAAGATGATGCCGGTGCGGCTGGTGCGTGCGTGCTGGTCGAGCCAGGCGCCCAGTCCGCCGGCGGGCACCTCGTCCTCGGTGACGTCGAAGCCGCCCTCGGCCTCCGGCTCCGCGCTGGTGAGCGTGGCGAACAGCCGGTCGCGCAGCACCCGGAACTGCAGGTTGTCGAAGAGGGTGTGCACCTCGTTGCGGTCCCAGGCGCGGACGGCGAGGTCGCCCGGGCCCACCTCCAGCGGGACGGCGCGGTCGAGCTCGGTCAGCCGCCGGTTCTGCAGCACCGAGGACAGGTGCTCGCGCAGCTTGTCGCCGACCTTGCCCTTCACCGTGTCGACCTGGTCGACCAGCGCGTCGAGCGAGCCGTACTCGCGGACCCACTTGGCCGCGGTCTTCTCCCCCACGCTCGGGATGCTCGGCAGGTTGTCGCTGGGGTCGCCCCGCAGCGCGGCGAAGTCGGGGTACTGCGCGGGCGACAGCCCGTACTTGGCCTCGACCTCCTCCGGGGTGAACCGGGTGAGGTCCGAGACGCCCTTGCGGGGGTACAGCACGGTGACGTGCTCGTTGACCAGCTGCAGGGCGTCGCGGTCGCCGGTGCAGATGAGCACGTCCATGCCCTGCTCGACGGCCTGCACGGTGAGGGTGGCGATCACGTCGTCGGCCTCGTAGCCCTCGGCGGTGATGACCGGGATGTGCAGCGCGGCCAGCACCTCCTGGATGAGGCTGACCTGGCCGCGGAAGTCGGTCGGGCTCTCGCTGCGGTTGGCCTTGTACTCCGCGTAGATTTCGCTGCGGAAGGTCTTGCGCCCCACGTCGAAGGCGACCGCCACGTGCGTCGGCTGCTCGTCGCGGAGCACGTTGATCAGCATCGAGGTGAAGCCGTACACCGCGTTGGTCGGCTGCCCCGTCGTCGTCGAGAAGTTCTCGACCGGCAGGGCGAAGAAGGCGCGGTAGGCCAGCGAGTGCCCGTCGAGCAGCAGCAGCCGCGGGCGCGCCTCCTCAGCGGAGGGGACGGCGGAGCTGGACGCGGGGGCGGAGACCGGAGCGGACATCGCCGCCGATCCTAGGTGCGCGCACCGACGACGCCCGGGCACACCGAGCCACCGCCGGCCGTCGCGCGAGCGATGGCTACGGTGCCGAGGTGACCGTGGACCGCCCCGCCTGGCTCGACGCCGGGCAGATGAGCCCGCTGGACGACAAGCTCGGCATCCGCATCACCGACTTCGACCCCGACCACGTGGTCGCGACCATGCCGGTCGAGGGCAACCAGCAGCCGTTCGGCCTGCTCCACGGCGGCGCCACCTGCTCGCTGGTGGAGACGGTCGGCTCCTGGGCCGCGGCGCTGGGCGCGGGCCCGGGCCGGCAGGCGGTCGGGGTGGAGCTCAACGTCAGCTACCTGCGCGCGGCCACCGAGGGGGTCGTCACCGCCGTCGCCACGCCGGTCCGCCGCGGCCGGACGCTGGCCACCTTCACCATCGAGGTCACCGACGAGCAGGGCCGCGTGACCGCCAGCGCCCGGCTCACCTGCATGCTGCTGGCGGCGTGAGCTCAGCCCTCGGCGACGTCCGGCAGCGGCACCAGCCGGGCCTGCGGACGACGGCGGACCGGGGACGGCGCGGTACCGCGACGGTGCCCCCGCCGCGCTGCCGGGCCGCCAGCGTCCGCGCGAGGGTCTCCCGCGGCACGATCCGCCGGGTGGTCAGCGGCGCGGACCCCATCCGCGCGGAGGAGCACTGCCGCTCGGCCTCGTGCCCGCCGACCGCACCGACGACGTGCGCAGCCCCGACCTCCGAGGCGTACGCCACGGCGGCCGCGCCGCGGCGGTGGCCGCGGTGGACGACGAGGTCGTCGACGGTCACCTGCGGGACGCCGAGCACCACCGACAGCGGGTCGACGCCGAGGACGGCCGGGCCCACGGCGGGCTCGCCGCCGTCGGGCGCGTTCGGGCCGGGCAGCACGGCCGGCCCGACCCGGTGCGCCGGGTCGGCGAGCACCCGGCGGAAGCCGGCGGCGGCCGCGGCCCCGGGGGTCTGACCGGTCAGCACCCCTCGGCGTGGACCTCGACGCGGTGCCGGCGCACCAGGGTCAGGGCGGCGGGACGCGGCGCGCGTCGTGACGCGGGACCGGGAACCGGCACGGGGCTCCCTGGACGGTGGCCAGAACCTGCCCCGTCGACCGGCGTGATCACGACGGCGAGCCGCCCGTGGCGGGTGCGGCGTGTCGCGGACAGGTAACAGCTTGCCGCGAGGGCAGCAGGCGGAAACACAGCTGGGTTACCGTCCCCCCTCATGCGCAGAGCCAGGGAGGCTGAGTGACCCACCCGGCAGGCCGTGCCGTACGGCACGGCCGACGACCACGACCCGACGGAGTCCGGTCCGGCAGCGGCCGGCGGGCCCGCACCGGCAGGAGGCGCGGACTCGTCGTCCGTCTCCTGCTCGTCGCCGCCTTCGCGCTCGGCCTGGCCGCCTTCGTGCCGGGCGTCGCCCAGGCCGAGGGTGAGCAGGTGCTGGGCACGCTGCAGACCAGCCGCAGCGGTCCGATCGAGGGCGTCGAGGTCGTCGTCACCACCGCCGACGGCGCCGAGGTCGGCACCACCGAGACCGACGAGGACGGCCGCTGGGCCGTCGACGTCCCCGGGCCCGGCCAGTACACGGTGACCCTCGATGCCGACGCCCTGCCCGACGACGTGGTGCTCACCGGCGAGGACAGCCGGACGGTCACCGTCGACGCCGGCCGGCGGCAGCCGGTCCAGTTCGGCCTGGACGACGGCAGCGGCGGCGGTGGGGGCGGCAGTGTGGAGGCCATCCAGCTGCTGGTCGACGGCCTGCGCTTCGGCCTGCTCATCGCCATGTGCGCCGTCGGCCTCTCGCTCATCTTCGGCACGACGGGGCTGACCAACTTCGCCCACGGCGAGCTGGTCACCATCGGGGCGATCATCGCCTGGTACATCAACGTCAGCCTCGGCGTCCCGATCATCGTGGCGGCGCTGCTGGCGATGATCGGCGGTGCGGCGGTGGGCGCGCTCAACGAGCTCGGGCTGTGGCGGCCGCTGCGCCGCCGCGGCACCGGCCTGATCGCCGCGCTCGTCGTCTCGATCGGTCTGTCGCTGCTGCTGCGCTACCTGATCCAGATCGTCTACGGCGGCTTCTCCAACCCCTACGCGGGCCTGGGGACGTCGCGGGCGGTCGACTACGGCCTGTTCCGGCTGACCAACCAGTCGCTGATCTCGATCGTCATCTCGGTCATCGTCCTGGTGCTGATCGCGCTGATGCTGCAGCGCACCAAGATCGGGAAGGCGATGCGGGCGGTCGCGGACAACCGCGACCTCGCGGCGTCCTCGGGCATCAACGTCAACCGGGTCATCCTCGTCGTCTGGATGATGGGCGGCGCGCTGGCCGCCCTGGGCGGTGTCCTGCTGGGCCTGTCCGACCAGGTGCGGTGGGACATGGGCTTCCAGCTGCTGCTGCTCATGTTCGCCGGCGTCACCCTCGGGGGGCTCGGCACCGCGTACGGGGCGCTGATCGGCAGTCTGATCGTCGGGGTCTTCGTGCAGATGTCGACCCTGGTGATCCCCAACGACGTCAAGTACGTCGGCGGCCTGCTGCTCCTCATCGTCATCCTCGTCATCCGGCCCCAGGGGATCCTGGGCAGCCGCGCACGGATCGGCTGAGCCATGGGCGAACTCCTCAACGCACTCGCCGTCGCCGGGAAGTCGGCGCTCGGCTTCCAGGCGGTGTTCTTCGCGCTGCTCGCCATCGGCCTGAACATCCACTTCGGCTACGCCGGCCTGCTGAACTTCGGCCAGATCGGCTTCGCGCTGCTCGGGGGCTTCGGCATCGCGATCTCCGTCAGCCAGTGGGGCCTGGACTTCTGGGTCGGCGTCGTCGTCGGCCTGGTCGCCGCCGTCGTCCTGGCCCTGCTGCTCGGCCTGCCGACCCTGCGGCTGCGGGCGGACTACCTGGCGATCGCGACGATCGCCGCAGCCGAGGGCCTGAGACTGCTCTTCCGGTCGGTCTCGGCCACGCCGGTGACCGGCGGGACCCGCGGCCTGTCGGCGTTCAACGGCGACTTCATCGGGCTCGCGCCGTGGGACACCGGCCGGCAGTACCCGATCCTCGGCACCCGCTGGAGCGGCGGCGAGCTGTGGGTCACCACCGTCGGGTGGGTCCTGGTGGCCCTGCTCAGCGTGCTGGTCTGGCTGCTGATGCGCAGCCCGTGGGGCCGGGTGCTCAAGGCCATCCGTGAGGACGAGGACGCCGTACGGGCGCTGGGCAAGAACGTGTACCTGTACAAGATGCAGGCCCTCGTCCTCGGTGGCGTGATCGGCGCCCTCGGGGGGATGGTGTACGTCGTGGCGACCGGGGCGGCGAACCCCGACCAGTTCCAGAACGCGAACACGTTCCTCGCCTACGCCGTACTGATCCTCGGCGGGGCGGCCCGCGTGCTGGGGCCGGTCGTGGGCGCGATCATCCTGCTGTTCGTGGTGCAGTTCGCCGACACCGGCCTGCGGGCGCTGATCGACAACGGCGTGATCCCGAGTGAACTGCTGTCGGCCACCGACGTCGCCCAGATCCGCTTCGTCCTGGTCGGTCTCGGCCTCATGCTGTTGTTGATCTTCCGGCCGCAGGGCATCTTCGGCGACCGGCGAGAGGTGATGCTCGATGCGCGCTGACGACGAACCCACCGGGGCCACGGCGGCCTCCCTCGGCGGCGGGCCCGCCGGCGCCGGCGCCCGGCGGCTGGCCGCCGCGGCGCTGCGCGACGTCCCCTGGGAGGTCGGGGTCGCCAAACCCGACCCGGCGATCGTCGTCGACGGGGTGACCCGCACCTTCGGCGGCCTGACCGCGGTGTCGGTCGACCACCTGGAGGTCCAGCGGGGCGGCATCACCGGTCTGATCGGGCCCAACGGTGCCGGCAAGACCACCCTGTTCAACCTGCTGACCGGCTTCGACCAGCCCAACAGCGGCACGTGGGCCTTCGACGGCCGGTCACTGAGCAAGCTCCCGCCGCACCAGGTGGCCCGGCTCGGCGTCGTCCGCACGTTCCAGCTGACCAAGGCGCTGTCCCGGCTCACCGTGCTGCAGAACATGCTGCTCGGCGCCCAGGGGCAGAAGGGCGAGAGCTTCCTGCGCGCGCTGGTCCCCGGGACCTGGCGCGCCCAGGAGCAGCAGAACACCGAGAAGGCGATGGAGCTGCTGCGGCGCTTCAAGCTCGACACCAAGAAGGACGACTTCGCCGGCACGCTGTCGGGCGGTCAGCGCAAGCTGCTGGAGATGGCGCGGGCGCTGATGAGCGACCCGAAGGTGGTCATGCTCGACGAGCCCATGGCCGGGGTGAACCCGGCCCTGACCCAGAGCCTGCTCGGCCACGTCAAGGACCTCCGCGAGGAGGGCATGACGGTGATCTTCGTCGAGCACGACATGGACGTCGTCCGGGACATCAGCGACTGGGTCGTCGTCATGGCGGCCGGCCGGGTGATCGCCGAGGGCCCGCCGGAGTCGATCAGCCAGAACCAGGCCGTCGTCGACGCCTACCTGGGCGCGCACCACGACGCGCCGCTCACCGTCGAGGAGGAGGACCGCGTGCTCGCCGAGGCGGGGGCGGCCATCGCCCGCGAGGAGAACGCCGACGGGGAGCTCCTGCAGTCGGACACCACCGGCCAGGAGAGGACCGAGCGATGAGCGACCCGCTGTTCGAGGTGGACGAGTCCGGAGAGGACCTCACCCGCGCCGAGCAGGCCGCGTCGTCAGCGGCGACGCTGTCCCCCGCCGAGGAGGCGGCCACCCGCGGGGAGCACCTGCGCCTCGCCGAGGGTGCGCTGGTGCGGGCCGACGACCTGGTCGCCGGTTACGTGCCGGGCGTCAACATCCTCCGCGGCTGCGACTTCTACCTGCAGGACGGCGAACTCGTCGGCATCATCGGCCCCAACGGGGCCGGCAAGTCGACGCTGCTCAAGACGATGTTCGGGCTCATCCCGGTGCGGTCGGGGAAGGTCACCCTCCGCGGCGAGGACATCACCTCGGCGCCGGCCCACCGGTTGGTGTCCCTGGGCGTCGGCTACGTCCCGCAGAACAACAACGTGTTCCCCTCGCTGACCATCGAGGAGAACATGCAGATGGGCGCCTACCTGCGGCCGAAGGTCTTCCGCGAGCGCTTCGACTACGTGGCCGACCTGTTCCCGCTGCTCGGGGAACGGCGCAAGATCAAGGCCGGGTCGCTGTCGGGCGGTGAGCGGCAGATGGTGGCCATGGGCCGGGCACTCATGATGGAGCCGTCCGTCCTGCTGCTCGACGAGCCGTCGGCCGGCCTGTCCCCCGCCTACCAGGACGAGGTGTTCATCCGCTGCCGGCGGATCAACGCGACCGGTGTCTCGATCATCATGGTCGAGCAGAACGCCCGCCGGTGCCTGCAGATCTGCGACCGCGGCTACGTCCTCGACCAGGGCCGCAACGCCTACACCGACACCGGCGAGTCGCTGATGAACGACCCCAAGGTCATCGAGCTCTACCTGGGGACGCTGGCCAAGGCGCACTGAGAGAGGACCCCTCTGCCCCCGACCGCTCGCGGGCTCGGGGCGGGCCCCTGCAGCGGGGCCGTTCCAGTGCCTCACCAGGCGCCGGTCCCCGATCAGGGGGCCGGCGCCGCCGTGCTGGGTAGGCAGCGGTCATGAACTGGACCTGGGAGCTGCGGTCCCGCGACGGCGGGATGAACGGCCTGGAGTTCGCCCGCTGCACGACGGCGAGCGGCTTCTCCCGCGTGCTGGTGCACGCCGCCCCCGCCCAGCTGCACCTGGAGGTGCGGGCGGACGACGGCACGCTGGTGCTGCGCGACGACGCCGACCGGGACGGCGACTACTCACCCGTCACCCTGCTCGAGCTCGACGGCGCGCAGGTCCGCCGTCGCGAGGTCTGGCCCGGGCCGGAGCTGTTCGGGTTGCCGGTCCTGCTGCCCGGCGGCGAGGTCGGCGTCCTCACCGCCTGGGAGCACGCGCCCGACCACAGCTGGTGGCGCTGGTCGGTGGAGTTCTCCAACCACCGGGGCCGGCCCGCCGACTGGGCGCCCGAGGGCCAGCACCTGCAGCGCTGACCCCGTGGACGACGACGGCCCGGCACCCCCTGAGGGGTACCGGGCCGCTGCCCGAGGGCTTTCGTCAGCGCTGTGTCGTCACAGCGCCCCGACGCTCACCGCTGCGGGCCGATGCCGTTCTCGTTGAGCCCCTGGATGATCCGCGAGGACTCCTCGAACCCGATGACGACGATGCCGTCGGGGTTCAGGTCCACCATCTGCTGGACCTCGGAGTCGAAGTTCGCGGCGTTGGGGTCGTAGGTGATGTTCACGACCTGGTCCTCGCTGAGGCCACCGGCGAGCAGGTTCTCCACGGTGTTCTGGGCGAGGCCGGTGCCGTACGGGTCGTTGCGGGCCAGGATGCCGACGGTGTTGTTGCCGTCGGCGGCGATCAGGTCGGCCAGTGCGCGGGCCTGCAGGACGTCCGGCGGAGCGGTCCGGAAGTACAGCCCGTTGTCGTTGTAGGTCGTGAACTGGTCCGACGTGTTGGCCGGGCTGATCTGCATGACGCCGGCACCGGTGATCCGGTCGATGACGTTCAGGCTCACGCCCGAGGACGCCGCCCCGACGATCGCGTTCACGCCGGCCTGCAGCAGGCGGTCGACGGTCTGGGTGGCGGTGTCGGTCGTCGCGTCACCGGAGTCACCCTCCTCCAGCCGCACGTCCTGGCCGAGGATGCCGCCGGCGGCGTTGATCTCCTGGACCGCCAGCCGGGCGGCGGCGACCTCGGGGGGGCCGAGGAACGCGAGGTCACCGGTCAGCGGCAGCAGCGTGCCGATGACCAGCTGCTCACCGGTGGTGCCGGGGGCGGCCGGAGCCGGCCCCTCGTCGGTGGTGGCGTTGGCCTCGTCCCCGGCGAGGACGAACTCGGTCTTCGAGTCGTCGATCTTGTTGTCCTCGCCGAAGGCCTGGATGCCGAAGCTGGCCGCGGCCGGCTCACCGGCGTCGACGAACGCCAGCGGGCCACTGATGCCGTCGTAGTCCGGGTTGCCCCCGCTGTTGACGATGTCGATGCAGGCCTGGAACGAGTCGCACTTCTCGCCGCCGGTGGTGACACCGTTGACGTAGGCCTTGAAGACGTTGGCGTCGTTGGTGCCCGCCATCTGCGCGGCCAGGGCCGTGAGGACGACGGCGTCGTAGGTCTCGGCGGCGTAGTTGAACGTGTTGCCGAGATCGGGGTCGATCTGCAGGAGCCTGTCCTTGAAGTCCCCGGACAGCTCGGTGAGCGGCAGGGTGCCCTTCATGCCGGCGAGGGCGCCCTGCTCCTCGAAGTCCTCCCCGAGGGTGGAGCCGATGTTGCCGTCGGTGCCGTAGATGTTGACCTGCTTCTCGCCACCACCACCGCCACCGCCCTCGCCGCTGGCGGTGCCCTCCTCTTCCCCCCCGCCGCACGCGGTCAGGACGAGCAGGGCCGCGGCCGAGACGGCGGCAGTGCGCGCGAGGATCCCTGTGCGCATCAAACAACTCCCACTGTGGTGTCAGTCGTGCACCCGGCCCGCCAGGTGGGCGACCGGTCAGTGGGGGGAAGGTAGCTGCCGGATCCGGGCGTGGAGCAGGGGTCGCCCGGACCGTGACCAGGTCGTGACCTGCCGGCTCCCGGCCCGTCACACAGGGTGTCGGGCGCGCGACCGGGGTCACACCGCAGGCGTCAGCTGCCCGTCGTCGGGTCTGCAGCGGCCTGCGGCTGCAGGATGCGCTGGGCGAGCGCCTTCATCGACGTGCGCTCGTTCATCGCCGTCCGCTGGATCCACCGGAACGCCTCGGCCTCGGTCATCCCCTGGTCGGCCATCAGCTTGCCCTTGGCCTGCTCGACCACCTTGCGGGTCTCCAGGCGCTCCTCGAGCGTGCGCACCTCGCCGTCCAGGGCGGTCATCTCGGCGAAGCGGCCGCGGGCCACCTCGATGGCCGGCACCAGGTCGTTCTTGGAGAACGGCTTGACCAGGTAGGCCATCGCGCCGGCGTCGCGGGCCCGCTCGACCAGCTCCCGCTGGCTGAAGGCGGTCAGCACGATGACCGGGGCGATGCGCGCCGAGGCGATCTGCTCGGCCGCCGACAGCCCGTCGAGCACCGGCATCTGGATGTCGAGGACCACGAGGTCCGGCCGCAGCTCCGTGGCCCGGTCGACGGCCTGCTGCCCGTCGCCGACCTCGGCGACGACGGTGTACCCCTCCTCCTCGAGCATCTCCTTGAGATCGAGGCGGATGAGCGCCTCGTCTTCCGCGATGAGGACCCGGATCGGCTCGCTGCTCACGCGCCGGAGCCTAGCGATGCGGGACGGAACACGACGGGCCGTTAGGCTGCTCCTCGGTCGCCGGCCGGTACGCCCCCGTACCCCAATCGGCAGAGGGAGCGGATTCAAAACCCGCACAGTGTGCGTTCGAGTCGCACCGGGGGCACGCACGACGTCGTCGTCCTCCGGACGACACCGCCACCACGTGCCGTTCCCCGGCTGTCCGGGACGCACTCACGGGGGCGTCCGCTCGCGTCCACGAGGCGGCCCTACGGTGGGTGCCGTGAGCGAGCCCGAGCCGACACCGTCCGCCCCGCACATGACCCCGGAGCAGTTCCGTCGGCACGGCCACGCGGTCGTCGACTGGATCGCCGACTACTGGGCGCGGGTCGGCTCGCTGCCCGTGCGCTCCCCCGCCACCCCCGGCGACGTGCGCGCCGCGCTGCCCGACGCCCCGCCCGAGCAGGGTGAGCCGTTCGACGCCGTCCTGGCCGACCTCGACCGCGTCGTCGTCCCCGGGCTCACCCACTGGCAGCACCCCGGCTTCTTCGGCTACTTCCCGGCCAACACGTCCGGGCCCTCGGTGCTCGGCGACCTGGTGTCGGCGGGCCTGGGCGTGCAGGGCATGTCGTGGGTCACCAGCCCGGCGGCCACCGAGCTCGAGCAGCACGTCCTCGACTGGTTCGCCGGCCTGCTGGGCCTGCCGGAGACCTTCCTGTCCACCGGTCCCGGCGGCGGTGTCGTCCAGGACTCCAGCTCCGGCGCCAACCTCGTCGCCCTGCTCGCGGCCCTGCACCGGGCCAGCGGCGGCGGGACGGTACGCGGGGGCGTCCGGCCCGACGAGTACACCGTCTACGTCTCCGCGGAGACGCACTCCTCGATGGAGAAGGCCGTGCGGATCGCCGGCCTCGGCAGCGACGCCGTCCGCATCGTCGAGGTGGACGGCGACCTGGCGATGCGCCCGCAGTCGCTGAGGACGCGCCTGGAACGGGACGTCGCCCGGGGCTACCGGCCGGTGCTGGTCTGCGCCACCGTGGGGACGACGTCGACGACGGCGGTCGACCCCCTCGCCGAGCTGGGCCCGATCTGCCGCGACGCCGGGGTGTGGCTGCACGTGGACGCCGCCTACGCGGGCGTGAGCGCCGTCGCCCCCGAGCTCCGGGCGCTGCAGACCGGCGTCGAGTGGGCCGACAGCTACACCACCGACGCGCACAAGTGGCTGCTCACCGGCTTCGACGCGACGCTGTTCTGGGTGGCCGACCAGGCCGCGCTCACCGGCGCGCTGGCGATCCTGCCGGAGTACCTGCGCAACGCCGCCACCGACGCCGGCGCGGTCGTCGACTACCGCGACTGGCAGGTCGAGCTCGGCCGCCGCTTCCGCGCGCTCAAGCTGTGGTTCGTGCTGCGCTGGTACGGCGCCGAGGGCCTGCGGGCGCACATCCGGTCCGGTGTCGCGCTGGCGCAGGAGCTGGCCGGCTGGGCGGAGGCCGACGACCGGTTCGACGTCGTCACCCCGCACCCGTTGTCGCTGGTGTGCCTGCGCCCGCGCTGGGCCGAGGGGGTGGACGCCGACGTCGCCACCATGACGCTGCTGGAGCGGCTCAACGACGGCGGCGAGGTCTTCCTGACCCACACGACCGTCGGCGGCCAGGTGGTGCTGCGGGTGGCGATCGGCGCGCCGGCGACGACGCGGGCGCACGTCGAGCGGGCCTGGGCGCTGCTGCGCGAGGGTCACGACTGGCTGGCCGCCGACTTCGCCGAGTCCGCGGCGGAGCGGGCCCGCGAGGAGGCCGAGCGCCGCGCCGCCGAGGAGCGGGCACGGGAGGAGCGGGCGCGGGAGGAGGCCGCCCGCGCCACGGCCCGCCAGCCGGTCGAGACGCCGGCCACCCAGGACGAGACGGCGGCCCAGGCGCACGCGCAGGAGGACCTGACGCCGCCGGAGACCGCACCGCCGGCCGAGGCCGACCACCCGGAGGCCGACGGCGTCGTGCCCGCCCACGGCGGGACCGACGCCGGCGCCCGGGGCACCGGCTCCTGAGTCAGCTGCGCAGCGACCGGATGAGGCCCTGCTGCGTGACCGTGGCCACGTGGGTGCCGTCGGCCGCCCAGATCTGGCCGAAGCACAGCGCTCGCCCGCCGGAGGCCGCCGGGCTGTCGGTCTCGTAGAGGAACCACTCGTCGGCGCGCACCGGCGCGTGGAACCACACCGCGTGGTCGAGGCTGGCGCCGACGTACTCCCCGCCCCAGCCGCCGCCGGTGCGGGCCAGCCCGGCCGAGAGCAGGGTCAGGTCGCTGACGAAGGTCAGCGCCGAGCGGTGCACGCTGCCGTCCTCGGGCAGCCGGCCGGCGACCCGCATCCACGCGCAGGTGCGGGTGTCCGGCGGCGACTTCGGCGTCCGGTCGAAGGGGTCCTCGAGCAGCCGCTGCTCCACGGCCTGGCTGATGGCGAGCGCGGCGGCGGCGCGCTCCCCGTGGGGCGCGACCACCTCGGGGAGGCTGGGCAGGGTCTCGGGGGCCGGCACCTCGGGCATCGGCAGCGCGTGCTCGACGACGGGGGTCTCCGGTACCGAGGCGTCGGCGGTCAGGGCGAAGATCGCGACGTCCTCGCCCCGGCGCCGCTGCCAGGCGATGACCCGCCGGGTGCTGAACGTGCGCCCGTCCCGGATCCGCTCGACGGCGTAGCGGATCTCCTCGTGCGGGTCACCGGGCCGCAGGAAGTACGAGTGCAGCGAGTGCACGGCGCGCTCCCCCGGCAGCGTCCGCGACGCGGCCATGAGGGCCTGCCCGGCCACCTGCCCGCCGAAGATGCGCTGCAGCGGCGTCCGCGGCGTCTGGCCGACGTACAGGTCGGTGTCGCGCTCCTCGAGGTCGAGGACGGCCATCAGCGAGGCGGCCTGGCTGCCGCCGTCCACCTGCGTCACGAGTCGGTGCCCACCTCGTGGACCCGGATGAGGTTGGTCGACCCGGGGGTGTTCGGCGGGCTGCCGGCCACGACGACGACCCGGTCGCCCTCCTTGAGCCGGCCGATGGACAGAAGCGAGAAGTCCACCTGGCGGACCATGTCGTCGGTGTGCTGCACCTCGGGGACCAGGAAGGTCTCCACGCCCCAGGACAGCGCCAGCTGGCTGCGCACCCGCCCGTCGACGGTGAACGCCAGCAGCGGCATCCGGGGGTGCAGCGCGGCCAGCCGCCGGGCGCTGCCACCGGTCTGGGTGAAGGTCGCCAGGGCCTTGACGTCGAGGGACTCCGCGATGTCCCGCGCGGCCCGGACGATGGCGCCGGACCGGGACCGCGACCGCCGCACCAGCTCGGGGACGCGCACGGCGTCGCTCTCGACGGCGTCGATGATCCGCTCCATCGTCCGCACCGCGGCGATCGGGTAGCGCCCCACCGAGGTCTCCCCCGACAGCATGACCGCGTCCGCGCCGTCCAGGACGGCGTTGGCCACGTCGGAGGCCTCCGCGCGCGTGGGCCGCGAGTTGGTGATCATCGACTCGAGCATCTGCGTGGCCACGATGACCGGCTTGTTGCGCTCGCGGGCGGCCTGGACGGCCCGCTTCTGCACCAGCGGCACCTGCTCCAGCGCCAGCTCCACGCCCAGGTCGCCGCGGGCGACCATGATGCCGTCGAACGCCTCGACGATCGCCTCGAGGTTCTCCACCGCCTCGGGCTTCTCCAGCTTGGCGATCACGGGGACGGAGACGTCCTCCTGCCGCATGACGTCGCGCACCAGCTCCACGTCGCGCGGCGAGCGCACGAAGGACAGCGCGACGAAGTCGACGCCCATGTGCAGGGCGAAGCGGAGGTCCTCCTCGTCCTTGTCCGACATCGCCGGCACGCTCACCGCGACG
This sequence comes from Geodermatophilus sp. SYSU D00779, assembly GCF_054050595.1. Classification (NCBI taxonomy): domain Bacteria; kingdom Bacillati; phylum Actinomycetota; class Actinomycetes; order Geodermatophilales; family Geodermatophilaceae; genus Geodermatophilus; species Geodermatophilus sp. SYSU D00779. The sequence continues at coordinate 157,849 of NZ_JBJGZQ010000003.1, read as the reverse complement.
CCCGGCAGCGACAGGCCCTTGTTGTTGGACACCTCGCCGCCCTCGACGACCAGGCACCACACGTCGGACCCGTCGACCTCGACGACCGACAGCGCCAGCTTGCCGTCGTCGACCAGCAGCCGGTCGCCGACCCGGGCGTCGGCCGCGAGGCCCTTGTAGGTGGTGGAGACCCGCTCGGCGGTGCCCTCGACGTCGTCGACGGTGATGCAGACCCGGCTGCCGGTCTCCCAGTGGACCGGACCGTCGGCGAAGGTGCCGAGGCGGATCTTCGGCCCCTGCAGGTCGGCGAGGACGGCGACGGCGTGACCGGTGCGGTCGGAGGCCTCGCGGACCATCCGGTAGTTCTTCTCGTGGTCGGTGTGCGCTCCGTGGCTGAAGTTCAGCCGGGCGACGTCCATCCCCGACTCGACGAGGGCGGTGACCTGCTCCTGGGAACCGGTCGCCGGCCCGAGGGTGCAGACGATCTTGGCGCGACGCGACATGGGTCAGACGCTAGTGGGGTGGCCCGTCCCGCGCGGGGAGGGCTCCCTGTGAGGCTCGTCCACGCACGACGAGGGCCGGGTCCCGCGCGGTGCGGGACCCGGCCCCGTCGGCCCCGTCCGGAGGCTCACCCCGGGCGTGCGAGGGGACGGAGCCCCTACCGCAGCGCCACCGCGGTGGGGGTCACCGGACGCGGCAGCATCGTCGAACCGGTCAGCCAGGCGTCGACGCCGCCCGCGGCCGCCCGGCCCTCGGCGATCGCCCACACGATGAGCGACTGGCCGCGGCCCATGTCGCCGGCGACGAAGACGCCGGGGACGGTCGACATGAACTCACCGTCGCGGGCGACGTTGCCGCGCTGGTCGACCTCCACGCCCAGCGCCTCCACCAGGCCGGTGCGCTGGGCACCGGTGAAGCCCATGGCGAGGAACACCAGGTCGGCGGGCAGCTCGCGCTCGGTGCCCTCCACCTTCTGGAACCGGCCGTCGACCCGCTCCACGTCGTGGATGAGCAGCGCGCGCACGTTGCCCTCGTCGTCGCCGACGAAACGCTCGGTGTTGACGCTGTAGAGCCGCTCGCCGCCCTCCTCGTGGGCGCTGGAGACGCGCATGACCATCGGGTAGGTCGGCCACGGGTTGGTCTCGGCCCGGCGGTCCGGCGGCGCCGGCATGATCTCCAGCTGGGTGACCGAGAGCGCCCCCTGCCGGTGGGCGGTGCCCAGGCAGTCGGCGCCGGTGTCACCGCCGCCGATGATCACGACGTGCTTGCCGTGGGCGTTGATCGGCGGCTCGTCGAGCTCGCCGAGCGCCTGCCGGTTGCCGAAGGGCAGGTACTCCATCGCCAGGTGGATGCCACGCAGCTCCCGCCCCGGCGCGGGCAGGTCGCGGCCCATGGTGGCGCCACCGGCCAGGACGACGGCGTCGAAGTCCGCGCGCAGCTGCTCGACGGTCGGATCGCCGTCCCGGCCGCTGCCCACCTCGACCCCGGTGACGAACCGGGTGCCCTCGGCCCGCATCTGGTCCAGCCGCCGGTCGAGCACGGCCTTCTCCATCTTGAACTCGGGGATGCCGTAGCGCAGCAGCCCCCCGACGCGGTCGGCCCGCTCGAAGACGGTGACGTCGTGACCCGCGCGGGTCAGCTGCTGGGCGGCGGCCAGCCCGGCCGGCCCGGAGCCGATGACGGCGACCTTCTTGCCGGTGTGCTCCTGCGGGGGGACCGGCTTGACCAGGTCGCGCTGGAACGCCTGGTCGATGATCTCCCACTCGATCTGCTTGATCGTGACCGGCGACTCCTGCAGGTTCAGCACGCAGGAGCCCTCGCACGGCGCCGGGCACAGCTTCCCGGTGAACTCCGGGAAGTTGTTGGTGGCGTGCAGCCGCTCGATCGCCTCGGTCCAGTCGTCGCGGCGGGCGAGGTCGTTCCACTCCGGGATCAGGTTGCCCAGCGGGCAGCCGTGGTGGCAGAACGGGATGCCGCAGTCCATGCACCGGGCGGCCTGCTGGCGCACCGCGGCGACGGGGAAGACGGCGTCCTCCCCGTTCTGCCGGGAGAGGTAGACGTCCTTCCAGTCCAGGATCCGCACGTCGACCGGGCGCCGCGGTGGCAGCGCCCGCTCGTGCTTGAGGAAACCGGTCGAGTCAGCCACGTGCGGCCTCCATCACAGCTCGATCCACATCCGTTCCTGCGGCCTCGGCAGCCCGCCGGGCCTCCAGCGCCCGCCGGTAGTCGCGCGGCATGATCACGCTGAACCGCTCGGACCAGCGGCCCCAGTCGGCCAGCAGCGCGGCGGCCACCGGCGACGCGGTGTCCGCGGCATAGCGCACCAGCACGTCGCGCAGCCACTGCGCGGACTCCCCGTCCAGCGGGTCGACGTCCACCATCTCGGTGTTGACCCGGTGCCGGGCCAGGTCGAGCACGTAGCCGATGCCGCCGGACATGCCGGCCGCGATGTTGCGGCCGGTCGGGCCGAGGATCACCGCGGCTCCGCCGGTCATGTACTCCAGCGCGTGGTCGCCCACGCCCTCGACGACGGCCAGCGCGCCGGAGTTGCGCACGCAGAACCGCTCGCCGACCCGACCGCGGAGGAAGACCTCGCCCCCGGTGGCGCCGTAGGCGATGACGTTGCCGGCGAGGACGTTGTCCTCGGCGGCGAAGCCGGCCTCGCGCGCCGGGCGGACGACGATCCGCCCGCCGGACAGGCCCTTGCCGACGTAGTCGTTGGCGTCGCCGAACAGCCGCATCGTGACGCCCCGCGGCAGGAAGGCCCCGAAGGACTGGCCGGCCGACCCGGTGAAGGTCAGGTCGATCGTGCCGTCGGGCAGCCCCTCACCGCCGAAGCGCCGGGTGACCATCGAGCCCAGCATCGTGCCGACGGTGCGGTTGACGTTGCGCACCGGCAGCTCGAGGCTCACCGGTCGCGCGTCGAGCAGCGCGCCCTCGCACAGCTGGATCAGCGTCTGGTCCAGCGCGACGTCCAGGCCGTGGTCCTGCTCGCGGACCCGGTGCCGGGCAGCGCCCTCGGGCAGCTCCGGCACGGCGAGCATGCGGGACAGGTCCAGCCCGGCGGCCTTCCAGTGGTCGACCGCCTTGCGGGTGTCGAGCAGCTCGGCGTGGCCGATCGCCTCGTCCAGCGAGCGGAAGCCCAGCTCGGCGAGGTACTGGCGCACCTGCTCGGCGAGGAACTCGAAGAACGTGACGACGAACTCCGGCCGCCCGGTGAACCGCTTGCGCAGCTCGGGGTTCTGCGTGGCGACGCCGACCGGGCAGGTGTCCAGGTGGCAGACGCGCATCATCACGCAGCCGGAGACGACCAGCGGAGCGGTGGCGAAGCCGTACTCCTCGGCGCCCAGCAGCGCGGCGATGAGCACGTCGCGACCGGTCTTCATCTGCCCGTCGGCCTGGACGACGATGCGGTCGCGCAGGCCGTTGGCCAGCAGCGTCTGCTGCGTCTCGGCCAGGCCCAGCTCCCACGGCGAGCCGGCGTGCTTGAGCGAGGTCAGGGGTGCTGCGCCCGTCCCGCCGTCGTGCCCGGAGATGAGGACGACGTCGGCGTGCGCCTTGCTCACACCGGCCGCGACCGTCCCGACCCCGACCTCGCTGACCAGCTTGACGTGGACCCGCGCCTCGTTGTTGGCGTTCTTCAGGTCGTGGATCAGCTGCTTGAGGTCCTCGATCGAGTAGATGTCGTGGTGCGGCGGCGGGCTGATCAGGCCGACGCCCGGCGTCGAGTGCCGGGTGCGGGCCACCCACGGGTACACCTTCGCGCCGGGCAGCTGGCCGCCCTCGCCGGGCTTGGCGCCCTGCGCCATCTTGATCTGGATGTCGTCGGCGTTGACCAGGTACTCGCTGGTGACGCCGAACCGGCCGCTGGCCACCTGCTTGATCGCCGAGCGGCGCAGGTCACCGTTCGGGTCGGGCTGGAAGCGGTCGGGGTCCTCGCCGCCCTCACCGGTGTTCGACTTGCCGCCGATCCGGTTCATGGCGATCGCGAGGGTCTCGTGCGCCTCCTGCGAGATGGAGCCGTAGCTCATCGCGCCGGTCTGGAAGCGCTTGACGATCTCGCTGGCCGGCTCGACCTCCTCCAGCGGCACGGGCGGGCGCACGCCGGTCCTGATCGTGAACAGGCCGCGCAGGGTGGCGGCCTCCTCGGACAGCTTGTCGACGGTGTCGGTGTAGCGCTGGAACACCTCGTACTGCCGCGAGCGGGTGGCGTGCTGGAGCAGGAACACCGTCTCGGGGTTGAACAGGTGCACCTCGCCCTCGCGGCGCCACTGGTACTCGCCGCCGGTCTCCAGCCGCCGGTGCGCGCGCTCGGTGGGGTTCTCCGGGTAGGCGCGGCGGTGGCGCATGGCCACCTCCTCGGCGAGGACGTCGATGCCGACGCCGCCGAGCGGGCAGGAGGTGCCGGTGAAGTACTCGTCGACGACCTCGTCCGAGAGACCGACCGCCTCGAAGATCTGGGCCATCGTGTACGAGCCGACGGTGCTGATGCCCATCTTGCTCATGACCTTCAGGACGCCCTTGCCCAGCGCCTTGACCACGTTGCGGACCGCCTGCGCCGGCTGGATGCCGGTGAGGACGCCGTCGCGGATGAGGTCCTCGATGGACTCGAAGGCCAGGTACGGGTTGACCGCGGCGGCGCCGTAGCCGAGCAGCAGCGCGACGTGGTGCACCTCGCGGCAGTCGCCGGACTCGACGACCAGGCCGACCTCCATGCGGGTCTTCTGCCGCACGAGGTGGTGGTGGACCGCGGCCGTCATCAGCAGCGACGGGATGGGCGCGCGGTTCTCGTCGCAGTCCCGGTCGGAGAGCACGATGATCCGGGCGCCGGCGGAGATCGCCTTGCTGACCTTGGTGCGCAGCTGCTCGACCGCCTCGGCCAGCGCCGGCCCGCCGCCGTTGACGTCGAAGTGGCCGGTGATCCGGACGGCGGCGTAACCCGGCAGGTCACCGTCGTCGTCGATGTGCAGGATCTTGGCCAGCTCGTCGTTGTCGATGACCGGGTAGGGCAGGAAGAGCTGCCGGCAGGACGCCGGGGTGGCGTGCAGCAGGTTCTGCTCGGGGCCGAAGGTGCGCCCCAGGCTGGTCACCAGCTCCTCGCGGATGGCGTCCAGCGGCGGGTTGGTCACCTGGGCGAACAGCTGCCCGAAGTAGTCGTAGAGCAGCCGCGAGCGGTCCGACAGCGCCGCGACCGGGGTGTCGGTGCCCATCGAGCCGATCGGCTCGGCGCCGGAGGACGCCATCGGGGTGAGCAGGACGCGCAGGTCCTCCTCGGTATAGCCGAACAGCTGCTGCCGGCGGACGACGGACTCGTGGCTGGGCCGGGCGCGACGGCGCTCGGGCAGCTGCGGCAGGTGCACCAGGCCGGCGTGCAGCCAGTCCTCGTACGGGTGCTCGGCCGCCAGGGCGCCCTTGACCTCCTCGTCGGAGACGATCTTCCCGGCCGCGGTGTCGACGAGGAACATCCGGCCCGGCTGCAGCCGGCCCTTCGCGACCACCTCGGAGTCGGGGATGTCCAGGACGCCGACCTCGCTGGCCAGCACGACGAGGTCGTCCTTGGTGTGCCACCAGCGGCCCGGGCGCAGCCCGTTGCGGTCGAGGACGGCACCGATGAGCGTGCCGTCGGTGAAGGCGACCGCGGCGGGCCCGTCCCAGGGCTCCATGATCGAGGAGTGGAACCGGTAGAAGGCCCGGCGGGCCGGGTCCATCTCGTCGTGGTTCTCCCACGCCTCCGGGATCATCATGAGCACCGCGTGCGGCAGCGAGCGGCCGGACAGGTGCAGCAGCTCGAGCACCTCGTCGAAGGTGGCCGAGTCGCTGAAGTCGCTGGCGGTGACGGGGAAGATCCGCTCGAGGCCGAGCTCGGACGCGGGGCCGGCCGGGCCGTCGAACAGCTCGGTCTGGAGCTTCGCCTCGCGGGCGCGCATCCGGTTCCGGTTGCCCTTGATGGTGTTGATCTCGCCGTTGTGCGCGATCACCCGGAACGGGTGGGCCAGCGGCCAGCTCGGGAAGGTGTTGGTCGAGAACCGGCTGTGCACCAGCGCGATCGCCGACGCGTAGCGCTCGTCGCGGAGGTCGGGGAAGAACGCGGGCAGCTGGTCGGTGGTCAGCATGCCCTTGTAGGTGATGGTGCGCGAGGACAGCGAGGCGATGTAGAGGGAGCTGCCGGCCTCGGTCGCGGCCCGCTCGGCCCGCTTGCGCAGCACGAACGCGCGCCGCTCCAGCCGGGTCACGCCGTTGACGGCCTTGGCGCCGCCGAACGCGGCCGCGTCGGCGCGGGCACCGATGGTCTCGGCGACGAACACCTGGGCGAAGTGCGGCATGACCGCGCGGGCGGTCGGGCCGACGTCGGCGCCGTCCGGGTCGACCGGCAGCTCGCGCCAGCCGAGGACGGTCAGGCCCTCCTCGGCGGCCAGGCGGGCGACGTCCTCGACGCGCGCGGCGCGCTCGGCCTCGTCGACCGGCAGGAAGGCGATGCCGACGGCGTACTCGCCCAGCGGCGGGAGGTCGAAGTCGACCTCGGCGCGCAGCAGCGCGTCGGGGACCTGCGTGAGGATGCCGGCGCCGTCGCCGGAGTTCGGCTCGGAGCCGGCCGCACCGCGGTGGTCGAGGTTGTGCAGGGCGGTGAGCCCGGCGGCCACGATCCCCCGGGAGGCACGCCCCTGCACGTCGGCGACGAAGGCGACGCCACAGGCGTCCTTGTCGTTGGCCGGGTCGTACAGGCCGGACGCGGCCGGGACGGCCGAGAACGGCACGGCGGTACCGCCGGAGGCGGAAGGCGCGGCGGGGGCGGTGGACTCGAACATGTCACTCCCGTCGTCGGCACGCCGCCCGGTCGCCGTCGACGGTGACGGGAGCGGGGCGGGGGGCGGGGGGCCCGGCCGGTGGTCATCGGTCAGAGGAACGGGGCACTGCGGCTGATACCGGTGACGCGGGCGGTCCGTGGACCCCCCGGGACGGCCCGGCTGGCGAGCTCCGGGGGTGGTGCCCCGGTGCCGTCGTCCGCGGGGCGGCGCTGGCCCGGTTCCGACTCGTGCGACCCCGCCAGGATCACTGTGGGGTCTTGGCAGAAGGGTACACAGCCGTAACCCGGATCTCGTACGGATGAACCCCGGGGACGGCGCGTCGTCCTCAGGTACCGGTATGTCGCCGGTCGCCGTCGCCACCTGGGTCTTCGCCGTCGCGGGACTCCGTGGCCGCCGGAGCGGCGGCCGGGGTGGCGGCCGGAGCGGAGTCCGCGCGGGGGCGACGGGCCGGCGCGGTGTCACCAGCGTCACGTCCGCGGGTGATCACCTCGCGGGGCCGGCCGCGCTGCCAGACCAGGTGGGCCACCGCGAGCAGACCCACGACGACGGCGGTGAAGACGTTGAGCCGGATGCCGGCGAAGGTCTCCGCAGGGTCGACGCGCAGCAGCTCGATCCACAGCCGGCCGGCGCAGTAGAGGGCCACGTAGAGCGCGAACGCCCGCCCGTGGCTGAGCCGGAAGCGCCGGTCGGCCCACACCACGACCGCCGCCGCGGCCAGGTTCCACAGCAGCTCGTAGAGGAAGGTCGGGTGGAAGGTGCCGAGCACCACCGGCTGACCATCGGGGCCGACGACGGCCTGGGTGCCGGTCCAGTCGTGGACGGTCAGCGCCCAGGGCAGGTCGGTGGCGCGGCCGTAGAGCTCGTTGTTGAACCAGTTGCCCAGCCGGCCGATGGCCTGGGCGACGAGCAGCCCCGGGGCCAGGGCGTCGGCGAAGGCCGGCAGCGGGATGCCGCGGCGGCGGCAGGCGATCCAGGCGCCGACCCCGCCCAGGGCGATCGCGCCCCAGATGCCGAGGCCGCCCTCCCAGATGGCGAAGGCCCGCAGCGGGTCGCCGCCCTCGCCGAAGTAGGGCCGGGGGCTGCTGACGACGTGGTACAGCCGGCCGCCGACGATGCCGAACGGCACCGCCCAGACGGCGATGTCCAGGACGTCGCCCTTCGCCCCGCCCCGGGCGACCCAGCGTCGCTCGGTGATCACGACCGCCGCGACGATGCCGGCGATGATGCACAGCGCGTAGGCCCGGATGGGCAGCGGGCCCAGTTCCCAGACGCCCTGCGTGGGGCTGGGGATCGCGGCCAGGACGCTCACGGCACGGACACCGGACGGCGCACGCCCGCGGCGAGGTCCTCCGAGAGCCGGCGCACGCCCTCGGCGCCCCGGCCCTCGAGCAGCTCCCGCACGTAGGCCGACCCGACGATGACACCGTCGGCGAAGCCGGCGACCTCGGCGGCCTGGTCGCCGTTCGAGACGCCCAGGCCCACGCACACCGGCAGCTCGGTGACCTCCCGGGTGCGGGCGACCAGCCGTTCCGCGGCGTCGCCGACGGTGGCCCGGGTGCCGGTGACGCCCATGGTGGAGGCGGCGTAGACGAAGCCCCGGCAGGCCGCGACGGTGGCGGCCAGGCGCGCGTCGGTGGACGACGGCGCGACCAGGAACACGCGGTCGAGGTCGTGCGCCTCCGACGCGGCCAGCCACTCCCCGGCCTCGTCGGGGATGAGGTCGGGGGTGATGGCCCCCGCTCCCCCGGCGGCGGCCAGGTCGGCGGCGAACCGCTCGACCCCGTAGCGCTCGATCGGGTTCCAGTAGCTCATCACCACCGGCACCGCACCGGTCGCGGCGACCGCCTCGACGGCGCGCAGCACGTCGCGCATGCCGACGCCGGCGCGCACGGCCGGGTCGACGGCCTGCTGGATCACCGGGCCGTCCATGCCGGGGTCGCTGTAGGGGACGCCGACCTCGACGACGTCGGCCCCGCCCTCGACCGCCGCGACCATGGCGGCGATCGAGGTGTCGACGTCCGGGTACCCGACCGGCAGGTAGGCGACCAGCGCCGAGCGGCCCTCCGTCCTGGCCCCGGCGATGCTGTCCTGCAGGCGACTCACGCCGACTCCCCCGCGTCCTGCCCGGCGACCGCGTCGCCGGAGGTGACCGCGCCCTCGGTGGGCTGCTGGTCGGTGTCCATGCCGGCGCCGGGCTCGACGTGCTCGCGGTCGCCGAGGCCGAACCAGCGCGACGCCGTCTCGACGTCCTTGTCCCCGCGGCCGGAGAGGTTGACCAGCAGCAGCGGAGGCTCGTCGCCCCGCCCACCAGCGCCCCGCGACGCCAGCTCCTGGCCCAGCTTCACGGCGCCGGCGAGGGCGTGCGCCGACTCGATCGCCGGGATGATGCCCTCGGTGCGGCACAGCAGCGCGAAGGCCTCCATGGCCTCGGCGTCGGTGACCGCCCGGTACTCCGCCCGGCCGATGTCGTGCAGGTGGGAGTGCTCCGGGCCCACGCCCGGGTAGTCCAGGCCGGCGCTGATCGAGTGCGACTCGACGGTCTGACCGTTGTCGTCCTGCAGCAGGTAGGAGCGGGCGCCGTGCAGCACGCCCGGCGTCCCGCCGGTGATGGTGGCCGCGTGCCGGCCGGTGTCCACGCCGTCCCCGCCGGCCTCCAGGCCGACCAGCCGGACACCCTCGTCCGGGACGAAGGCGGTGAAGATCCCGATGGCGTTGGAGCCGCCGCCCACGCAGGCCAGGACGGCGTCGGGCAGCCGGCCGAGCCGCTCGAGCAGCTGCGCGCGCGCCTCGTCGCCGATGACCCGCTGGAAGTCGCGGACCATCTCCGGGAACGGGTGCGGGCCGGCCACGGTGCCGAACACGTAGTTCGTCGTCTCGACGTTGGTGACCCAGTCGCGGAACGCCTCGTTGATGGCGTCCTTGAGGGTGCGCGAGCCGGTGGTCACCGGGACGACCTCGGCGCCGAGCAGCCGCATCCGGGCGACGTTGAGCGCCTGGCGGCGGGTGTCCTCCTCGCCCATGTAGATCGTGCAGGACAGCCCCATGAGCGCCGCCGCGGTGGCGGTCGCGACGCCGTGCTGGCCGGCCCCGGTCTCGGCGATGACCCGCTGCTTGCCGATCCGCCTGGTCAGCAGTGCCTGGCCCAGCACGTTGTTGATCTTGTGCGAGCCGGTGTGGTTGAGGTCCTCGCGCTTGAGCCAGATGCGCGCCCCGCCGGCGTGCTCGGCGAACCGCGGCACCTCGGTGATGGGGCTCGGCCGGCCGGTGTAGTCGCGCTGCAGCGCGGCGAACTCCTCGATGAAGGCCGGGTCGACGCGCATCGCGCGGTAGGCCTCGGTCAGCTCGTCGAGCGCGGCGATCAGCGCCTCCGGCACGAACCGGCCACCGAAGACCCCGAAGTGGCCGGTGGCGTCGGGCCAGCTGGGGTGCGCCGGCTCGAGTCGCGCTTCCGGTGGGGAGACGGCGCTCGTGGTCATGACCCCAGTGTCCCGCGTCCGGGCGCCGGGGTGGTGGGGTGGGTCGGCAACACGCTGGTGGAGGGGTCAGCGCACCGGGCAGGCCGGGCTCCGGCCGCTGTCGCGCGGTTGCCCGCGTCCTCGCGCTGCTGCTGCAGCGCCGATGCGGAGGCGACCGCGCGGGAGTCGGCCCCCCTGCAGCGGCCCGCCGCGGGCCCAGTCCGGAGGCTCGTCCCGAGCTCGCGAGGGATGCGGAGGACGGGGTCCTCCCACGGTGGGGGCGGAAGGGTCCTTCAGCGGGGGGTGTGCGGAGTGGCGGGGTGCGCGCCGGCCGTGACCAGGTCGGCGACCGCCTGGCGGGCGTCGCCGGCGGTCACCAGGCCCTCGCCCACGAGGACGGCGTCGGCGCCGGCCGCCGCGTAGGAGATGAGGTCGTGCGGACCGCGGACGCCGGACTCGGCGACCTTCACGACCTCCGACGGCAGCCCCGGCGCGATCCGCTCGAAGGTGGAGCGGTCGACGTGCAGCGTGGTCAGGTCGCGGGCGTTGACGCCGATCACCGCGGCGCCGGCGGACAGCGCGCGGTCGGCCTCGGCCTCGGTGTGCACCTCGACCAGCGCGGTCATGCCGAGCGACTCGACCCGCTCCAGCAGGCCGACGAGCGCGTTCTGCTCCAGCGCGGCGACGATCAGCAGGACGACGTCGGCCCCGTGGGCGCGCGCCTCGTGCACCTGGTAGCTGGTGACCACGAAGTCCTTGCACAGCACCGGGACGTCGACGGCCGCTCGGACGGCGGCGAGGTCGGCCTGGCCACCCCCGAAGCGGCGCCGTTCGGTGAGCACGCTGATCACCCGGGCGCCGCCGTCGGCGTACTGCCGGGCCAGCACCGCGGGGTCGGGGATGTCGGCGAGCGCACCCTTCGAGGGGCTCTGCCGCTTCACCTCGGCGATGACGCCGACGCCCGGCGCGCGCAGCGCCGCGAGGGCGTCGAGGGGCGGGCGGGCGTCCCGCGCGGCGGCCTTGACCTCCGCCAGCGGAGTGGTCGCCTCGCGTGCCGCCAGGTCCTCACGGACGCCGGCGACGATCTCGTCGAGCACGGACACGAGTCCTCCCCGCTGCTGCTCGTCAACCGCCCACCGGGCCAGGAGACCACCCACCGGGCGCGGCCCGGGCCGGGCCTCGATCCGTGGACCCACTCTAGAGGCGGCGGATCGCCGAGCCGCCCGCGGGGGCGCACGCACTCCCCGCACGGGGGTGTGGACCAGGTGGCCCCGGGTACTCAGCGGTGTTCCGCCGTCCCCTCGGTGGGGTCCTCGCCGCGGTCGAGCGCCCGCCAGGCGTCGAGCGCGCGGTCCTCGTCGGTCTGCCGGCGGGCGCGGGCGGGGGCCGCGGGGGCTGTGGCGGCCGCACGCTCGTACCGGCGTCCCATGCCCGGCCAGGTGCGGCCGCGGAGCACGGTGAGCAGGCCCGCCGCCACGGCGAGCAGCCCCGCGACGAGGGCGAGCACCGGCCAGGCGGCGGACACCGCGGTCGTGACCGTGCTGCCCGGCGTCCCGCTGCCGAGCACGCCCGCCGCCGCGGCGTCCCCGCCGGTCGCCAGGGTCCGCAGACCCGACCAGCCGAGCGCTCCCCCGGCGACGGCGGCCAGCAGCCCCACCAGCACCCGCCCGGCACCGCGGACGGCGACCAGCGCGACCGCGGCCGCCAGCAGCACCAGCCCTCCGGCCGGGACCAGCGGCGCGAGCGCCGAGCCGGTCAGCTGCTCGGTGACCGGCGGCAGGGGCTCCGGGCGCGCCACGGTCGCGGTGAGCCAGGTCTGCCCGCCGGTGGACAGCGCCAGTCCCCCGGCCGCGGCCAGGCCGACGACGGCCGCGGCCATCTCGCGGCGGTCGCTCACGGGAGCTCCCGCATCCCCTCCGCCGTCGCGATCGCCGAGAGCACCGCGCGCGCCTTGTGCCGGGTCTCGGCCTCCTCGGTGGCCGGGTCGCTGTCGGCGACGACGCCCGCGCCGGCCTGCACGTAGGCGCGGCCCTGGTGCAGCACCGCCGTCCGGATGGCGATGGCCATGTCCAGGTCGCCGCTGGCGTCGACGTAGCCGACGGTGCCGGCGTAGAGCGCCCGCCGGGTGGGCTCCAGCGACTCGATGATCGCCATCGCGCTCGGCTTGGGCGCCCCGGAGACGGTGCCGGCCGGGAAGGTCGCGTCGAAGACGTCGAGGGCGTCCCACTGCGGGGCGACCTCGCCGGCCACGGTCGACACCAGGTGCATCACGTGGCTGTAGTGCTCGATGCGCATGAAGTCGGGCACCTCGACCGTGCCGGGCACGCAGACCCGGCCCAGGTCGTTGCGGGCCAGGTCGACCAGCATCACGTGCTCGGCGCGCTCCTTGGGGTCGGCCAGCAGGCCCTCGGCCAGCCGCGCGTCCTCCTCGGGGGTCGCGCCCCGCGGGCGGGTGCCGGCCGGCGGGTGGACGACGGCCGAGCTGCCGGTCACGGTGACCAGCGCCTCCGGCGAGGAGCCGACGACGTCGAACGGCGACTCCCGCCCGGCGAAGCGCAGCAGGTACATGTACGGCGAGGGGTTGGTCGCCCGCAGCACCCGGTAGAGGTCCAGGGCCTCCACCTCGGTGGGCACCTCGAAGCGCTGCGAGAGCACCACCTGGAAGGCGTCGCCGGCCCGGATGTGCTCCCGCACGCGCTCCACGCCGTCCTCGAAGACGCCGGGCGCCATGTTGCTCCGCACCGGCGGCGGCGCGGTCGTCGTGAAGGTGGCCACGCCAGGGGGTGCGGCCTTGGCCAGGTCGGCGGCCATCGCGTCGAGCCGGGTCACCGCGTCGTCGTAGCCCTCCGAGCCCTGCCCCTCTTCCCCGCCCCGAGCCGCCCCCGCGAACGCGTTGGCGATCAGCAGCACCGTGCCGTCGTGGTGGTCGAGCACCGCGAGGTCGGTGACCAGCATGAGCGCGAGCTCGGGCATGCCGAGGTCGTCGACGGCGGTGACCGGCAGCCGCTCCAGCCGCCGGACGACGTCGTAGCCGAGGTAGCCGACCAGGCCGCCGGTGAGCCGGGGCAGGTCGGCACGGCGCGGCGAGCGCAGCCGGCGGGCCAGCGTGCGCACGGCGGCCAGCGGGTCCGCGGGCAGGTCGTCGGTGAGGCCGGGCAGCTCCTCCCCCAGCCACAGCGCGGCGCCGTCCCGCTCCGTCAGCACCCCGGCGCTGCGCACGCCGACGAAGCTGTACCGGCTCCACTGCTTGCCCTGCTCGGCGGACTCCAGGAGCACCGTGCCCGGCCGGTTGCCGGCGAGCTTGCGGTAGATGCCGACCGCGGTCTCGCCGTCGGCGAGCAGCCGGCGGGTGACCGGGACCATCGGCTGGTCGAGGGCCGCGAACTCCTCCCGGGACGGGGAGGTCTCACCGAGCCGCACGGGTGACCTCCAGGTCGCGGTGGAAGCAGGAGCGCTCGCCGGTGTGGCAGGCCGGGCCCTCCTGGTCGACGAGCACCAGCAGCGCGTCGCCGTCGCAGTCCAGCCGGACGTCGCGGACCCACTGGCGGTGCCCGGAGGTCTCCCCCTTCACCCAGTACTCCCGCCGGCTGCGGGACCAGTAGGTGGCCCGGCCGGTGGTCAGGGTGCGGCGCAGCGCCTCGTCGTCCATCCAGGCGACCATGAGCACCTCACCGGTGTCGTGCTGCTGGACGACGGCGGCGACCAGCCCGGCGGGGTCGCGGCGCAGCGCTGCTGCGACCGCGGGGTCCAGTGCGGACTCGGCGGCGGGGACGGCGGACATGCACCCGATCGTCCCACCCGCCGCCGACCGGCCGGTTCACCGGTGCGGCGTCGTCCCCCCGTCGGGGCTGCTCCCGAACCAGGCGCGCGCGGGCCGGCCCACCGCGAGCCCCAGGGCGACCGCCGGCGCGGCGGCGAAGCCGAGGACGAGGGCGGCCAGCACGCCGGCGCCCTGGTCGAGCACGGGGAGCAGCCGCGCCGCCCAGTAGGCGGCCAGCGCCAACTGCAGGGCGAAGGCGGCGACCAGCGTCCAGCGGGCGACGGGGCGGCGGCTGGCGAGCCCCAGGACCCCCGCGGTCAGCAGCAGGACGACCGAGGCCAGCTGCACGAGGGAGAGCACGCCCGCCTCGGCGGCCAGGGCCGCGCCGTCGGCCGGGAACCCGGGCTCGCCGGCCGCCATCGAGAACACCGTGCCGAGCAGCTGGAGGTAGGCGGTCGCGAGGGCCACGGCCGCGGCCTGGACGAAGGCGAGCACCGCGGCCGCGACCACCTGTCCGGGCCGCTGCGGCCGGGCGGGGGCCGGCGGCCACGGCTGCGGCCAGGGCTGCGGCCACGGGACCGCCTGGGGAGCGGCCGGGGCCCAGTACGGCATCGTCGTCGGCGGGGGCCCGGCGTAGGGGGCACCGGGCTCGGTCTCCGTCGCCGGGTCCGACCACGGGCTCGGGTGCGACGAGGTCACAGCGCGGCCGCGAGCGCCCGGCCGGCGACCCGGCCGCTGAACAGGCAGCCGCCGAGGAAGGTGCCCTCCAGCGAGCGGTAGCCGTGCATGCCGCCCCCGCCGAAGCCCGCCACCTCGCCCGCGGCGTAGAGGCCCGGGAAGACCGCGCCGCCGGGCTGCAGCACGCGGCCGGAGAGGTCGGTCTCCAGCCCGCCGAGGGTCTTGCGGGTGATGAGGTTGAGCCGGACGGCGACCAGCGGGCCGGCCTCGGGGTCGAGCAGCCGGTGCGGTGGCGCCACGCGGATGAGCTTGTCGCCGAGGTAGCTGCGCGCGCCGCGGATCGCGGTCAGCTGCAGGTCCTTGGTGAAGGGGTGGGCGACCTCGCGGTCGCGGGCGACGACCTCGCGCTCGACGTCGGCCAGCCGCAGCTCGGGCGTGCCGCCGGTGACCCGGTTCATCCCGGCCACGAGCTCGGGCAGGGTGCGGGCGACGACGAAGTCCTCCCCCCTGTCGAGGAAGGCCTGGACCGGGGCGGCGACGCCGGCGCGGGCCCGGTTGAGCAGCAGCTTGACGTCCCTGCCCGTGAGGTCGGGGTTCTGCTCGGAGCCCGACAGGGCGAACTCCTTCTCCACGATCTTGTGCGTGGCGACGAACCAGGTGTGCTCGTGGCCGGTCTGCCCGATGTGGGCCAGCGTGCCGAGGGTGTCGAAGCCCGGGAACAGCGGCACCGGCAGCCGCTTGCCGGTCGCGTCCAGCCACAGCGACGAGGGCCCCGGCAGGATCCGGATGCCGTGTCGCTCCCAGACCGGCGAGTGGTTGGCGATGCCCTCGGTGTAGTGCCACATCCGGTCGCGGTTGATCAGGTTCGCGCCGGCGGCCTCGGTGGCCTGCAGCATCCGCCCGTCGACGTGCGCCGGGACGCCGGAGAGGAGTCGCCGCGGCGCGGGGCCGAGGCGGGCCGGCCAGCTCTGCCGGACCAGGTCGTGGTTGCCGCCGATACCGCCGGAGGTGACGACGACGGCCTGCGCCGAGACCTCGAACTCCCCGGCCGCGTTGCGGCTGCTCGCCTTCCCGCGGGCGACGTCGCTGGGCTCGAGCACGGTGCCGCGGACACCGGTGACCACGCCACCGCTGACGACGAGCTCGTCGACGCGGTGCCGGAAGAGCAGCTGCAGCACCCCGCGGTCGGCGGCGGCCCGGACCCGGCGGGCGAAGGGCTCGACGATCCCCGGGCCGGTGCCCCAGACGATGTGGAAGCGCGGCACGGAGTTGCCGTGGCCGGTCGCGGTGTACCCGCCGCGCTCGGCCCAGCCGACCACCGGGAAGAACCCGATGCCCTGCCGGCGCAGCCACGCGCGCTTCTCTCCCGCGGCGAACTGCAGGTAGGCCTCGGCCCACCGGCGCGGCCAGTGGTCCTCCTCGCGGTCGAAGGAGGCGGTGCCGAACCAGTCCTGCCGGGCCAGCTCGAGCGAGTCGCGCACCCGCAGCCGCCGCTGCTCGGGCGAGTCGACGAGGAACAGCCCGCCGAAGGACCACCAGGCCTGGCCGCCCAGGGACTGCTCGGGCTCCTGGTCGAGCAGCACCACCCGCGTGCCCGCATCGGCCAGCTCCGCGGCGGCGACCAGCCCGGCCAGCCCCGCACCCACCACGACGACGTCGGTGTCGATCACGCGTCTCCTCGCTGACGCTCGTCGCCGACGTGATCGGCGATGCCGTGTCCATCCGTGACCTCGCGAGCTCGGTCACGTGTCTCCTCGCTGACGCTCGTCGCCGACGTGATCGGCGATGCCGTGTCCATCCGTGACCTCGCGAGCTCGGTCACGTGTCTCCTCGCTGACGCTCCTCGCCGACGTGATCGGCGATGCCGTGTCCATCCGTGACCTCGCGAGCTCGGTCACGTGTCTCCTCGCTGACGCTCCTCGCCGACGTGATCGGCGATGCCGTGTCCATCCGTGACCTCGCGAGCTCGGTCACGTTCTGCACGCTAGCCGGTGCGCTGCGTCCGGCGGCCTCGCTCCGGGGCCCGCGTCGCCCCGGCGCGGCCCGTCCACTCCCGGACCGGGCGACGGACGGCGAGCACCAGGCAGCCCAGCGGCCCGACGAGCAGCAGCAGCGTCTGGACGACCACCGCCCCCAGGCCCAGGGCGCCGAACAGGACGGCGGTGCCCAGCAGGCAGAGCACCAGGACGACGCTGGCGGCGGCCAGCAGCACCCACGCCCGCGCCCGCCCGAGGACGACGAGCACCGCGCCGGCCAGGGCGAGCACGGCCAGCACCGCGGGGACGGCGACGAACCACGGCGTCCCGAGCTCCGGGTCGCGGAGCAGCCAGGCCAGCCCCAGGTACTCGGCGGCGACCAGGACGCCGAAGACGGCGGCGAACGGGGCGAGGACCGGCCGTCCGGCCGGCCTCGGCGGGGGGTGCTGCCGGCGGGGCGCCGCCCGCGGCGAGCGACGCGCCGCCGCCCGGCTGCGGGAGGACGACGACGCCATGGTCGGCAGCGTAGGTCGGCCGCCGGTGCGCCGGCCGGACGCCGGTCAGCGGGTGCGTCGCGGCCGTCCGGCCACCCAGCGGCGCACCCGCGGGGTGACCGCCAGGACCGCGGCGAGCACCGGGGCCACCAGGAGCAGCAGCGGCAGGCCCGGGTTCCCGGCGTCCTCGGTGCCGGTGGCCGCCCAGACGACCGCACCGGCCAGCACCGCGACCGGGACGACGGCCAGGACCAGGAGCAGCCAGCTGCGGCGGGCCAGCAGCCAGGCCGCGCCGAGGACCTGGACCAGTGGCGCGGCGAGCAGCAGGTAGGTCCAGGGGTCGGGTCCGGCGTCGGCGGAGAGCCCGCCGAGCGCCACGGCGACGACGGCGAGGAAGAGCGTGGGCAGCGCGCCGACGAGGCCGAGGACGCCGGCGGTCAGCGCGAGCGGCGGCATGCGCGCGTCCGGCGGCGGGAGGTCGGCTGCCGGACGGCCCCGGTCGCGAGGTGTGGCCACGCTGCGCAGGCTAGGCCCCCGCCCGCCCACCGTCCGCATCCCGACGCCTTCTCGCCGGTGCACCGCCGGCGGGACGACCGCACGATGCGACAGGCGGTGACCACACGCTGTCCCGACACACACCGGTGCTGTTCCGTAACCTCGTCAGGCGCAACGGGCCGTTGACAGATGCGGGGCGCGCCTTGAACGGTTGCCGCCTCCATT
This sequence comes from Geodermatophilus sp. SYSU D00779, assembly GCF_054050595.1. Lineage (NCBI taxonomy): Bacteria > Bacillati > Actinomycetota > Actinomycetes > Geodermatophilales > Geodermatophilaceae > Geodermatophilus > Geodermatophilus sp. SYSU D00779. Next base: position 139,981 of record NZ_JBJGZQ010000003.1, on the reverse strand, counting down.
TACCAATCCGTGACCAATCCGCCGGACTCATCGCGGAGAGCGCGATGAGGACGCTGTCAGGCAGGGCCGGGCGGCCACGTCGACCACCCCCACGACGTCCGTCCGCCGGCATCGGCCCGCTCCTCACCCCGGAGCGCACGGCCTGCGGACAGCGGCCTCACGCGTGGGGCGACTCCCCTGCCGGACCCCCACGACCCACGCCTCGGACCCACGCCCGCTCCGCAGCCGTGGACCCACGGACACGCGAAGGGCGAATCGAGCAACGCCCGCATCCCGAGACAGAGGAACCAGGACGATGACCGACACCACGACGCCCCCGATCCGCTCCGACGCCCGCTCCGTGGGCTCCGCCCAGCCGACGGACCCACCCACCGCTCTCGCCACCGTCCCGCCTGGCCTCGCCGACGAGGGACCGCACGTCCGCGGTGAGCTGCCCGGACCCCGGTCGGCTGAGCTGCTCGCCCGCCAGGAGCAGCGCGAGTCCCGCGCTCGCACCTACCCCCGGCACCTCCCGATCGCGATCGCCGAGGCGGCCGGCAGCCACGTCCGCGATCTCGACGGCAACGTGTACATCGACTTCCTCGCGGGAGCAGGCGTGCTCTCCCTGGGCCACAACCACCCGGACCTGGTGCAGGCCGTCGTCGAGCAGCTCGGCCGGCACGTCCACGGACTGGACCTCCCCACGCCGGCGAAGGACGCCTTCACCGACGCCCAGCTGCAGATGCTCCCGGACTCCATGCGTGACCGGATGCGCGTCCACTTCTGCGGCCCCACCGGGGCCAACGCCGTGGACGCGGCCCTCAAGCTGTGCAAGACCGCGACCGGACGGGGCGACGTCATCTCCTTCCAGGGCGGGTTCCACGGCAGCAGCCACGCGGCCATGGCGGTCACCGGCCTGGTCGAGCAGAAGAGCCCGGTCCGCAACGGTGTCCCGGGGATCCACTTCTTCCCGTTCTCCTACTGCGGCCGCTGCCCCGTGCAGCTCACCCCCGACACGTGCACCACCAACTGCGTGGCGTACCTCGAGCGCGCGCTGACGGACAGCAACGGGGGGATCCCCCTCCCGGCCGCCGTCATCCTCGAGCTGGTCCAGGGCGAGGGCGGCGTCATCCCGGCGACGGTGGACTTCGCCCGGCGGGTCCGGGAACTCACCCGCGCCCTGGACATCCCCCTCGTCGTGGACGAGGTCCAGACCGGGTGTGGCCGGACAGGGACCTGGTACGCCTTCGAGCAGTACGGGATCGAGCCCGACGTCATCGTGACGTCCAAGGGACTCAGCGGCATCGGGCAGCCGGTCGCGCTCATCATCTACGACCGGCGGCTCGACACGTGGGCCCCGGGTGCCCACACCGGCACGTTCCGTGGCAACCAGCTGGCCTTCGCCGCAGGTGCCGAGATGGTCCGGGTCGTGCGCCGCGACGGCGTCCTGCAGAACGTGCGCGAGCGCGGTCTGCAGATCGACCGGCTGCTGGCCCCGCTCCAGGACCTCCCCCACGTCCGGGAGATCCGGGGCGTCGGCCTGATGTGGGGCGTCGAGCTCGCCGATCCCGTGACCGGCCACCCCGCGGGGCAGCTCGCCCGGGACGTCCAGCACCGCGCGCTGCGGCGTGGGCTGATCCTCGAGTGCGGCGGGCGGGACGACTGCGTGGTCCGCATGCTGCCCCCGCTGAACGTCACGGCGGAGACCGTCGACCTGGCGTGCGAGATCCTCGCGACCAGCCTGCGCGAGGCGATCGACGACCTGCCGACCGCGTCTCGCGAGGGCGGTCGTGCTCTCGGCGATGGCGCGCGGATCCCGTCGCCCCGCACCCAGCCGCCGCATCGGTGATGGGAGGGGCGTCGACCGGGGTCGGGCGTCACCGGGCCCCGGAGGTCGGGCGTCACCGGGCCGCGGGGGTCGGGCGTTCCCAGGCCCCAGGGGGCGGACGGCACCGGGCTCCCGAGCCGGGGGACTCCTCGCAGACCGCGGTGGCGCAGCAGGTCGGCGGGCAGGGGTCAGCACGGGACCAGGCGGTCCTGGTCGGCGAGCTCGGCCGGGCCGGGCACCGGTGGCGGCCCGGGGAACGGCTGGAGCAGGTCTTCGAGCGGCGGGTCGACGCGCTCGCTGCGGCGGGCCGGTCCGACCAGCTGGCCGTCGACGCCGGTGACCAGCGGCTCACCTACGCCGAGCTCGACGTCCGGGCCAACCGTCTGGCCCACCTCCTGCGCCGGCGGGGGGTGGCGCCGGGTTCCCGCGTCGCCCTCCTCTGCGACGAACCCGTGGCCACCTACACCGCCCTGCTCGCCGTCCTGAAGGCGGGCGCGGCGTACGTCCCCCTGGACCTGGCCTTCCCCGCTAACCGGATCTCCTACATCGTCGAGGACGCCGGTGTGGGGCTCGTCGTGACGACGGCCGGTGCCCGTGGCCGACTCGACGGCCTCCCCGTGCCGGTCCTGTGTCTCGACGAGGACGCCGCTGCTCTCGCCGCCGAGGACGACCGACGCCCCGCGCCGATCGGGACGGGGCCGGACGCCCCCCAGCAGGACGACGGGCTGTGCTACGTCGTGTACACGTCGGGGACGACCGGGCGGCCCAAGGGCGTGATGATCGACCACTCGGCGATCTGCCACTTCGTGGGCGTGGCCGCGGAGGTCTACGGGGTCCGTCCGGACGACCGGGTGTACCAGGGCCTGACGATCGCCTTCGACTTCTCCGTCGAGGAGATCTGGGTGGCCTGGGCGGTCGGCGCGACCCTGGTGCCCCGTCCGCCGGGGGGCAGCCTCCTGGGGGCCGACCTGCACGAGTTCCTCACCGATCGCCGGGTCACCGCCCTGTGCTGCGTGCCCACGTTGCTCGCGACCCTCGACGACGACCTCCCGGCGGTGCGCTTCCTGCTGGTCTCCGGTGAGGCCTGCCCGCGGGACCTGGTCGTGCGCTGGCACCGTCCCGGCCGCCGCTTCCTCAACACCTACGGGCCCACCGAGACGACGGTCACGGCCACCCTCTCGGTCGTCGACCCCGACCGGCCGGTCACCCTCGGCAGCCCTCTGCCCGGGTACTCCGTGACGGTCCTCGACCCCGACGGGGAGGCAGCGCTGCCGCCGGGTCGACTGGGCGAGATCGCCATCGCCGGCATCGGCCTGGCGACGGGTTACCTCAACCGGCCCGACCTCACCGAGCGGGCGTTCGTCCCCGACCGCGTGGGGCTGCCGGACAACCCGTCCGGTCGCCTGTACCGGACCGGCGACCTGGGCTGCATCGTCGACGGCGAGGTGGAGTACCACGGCCGGATCGACACCCAGGTCAAGATCCGCGGCTACCGCATCGAGCTGACCGAGATCGAGTCGGTCCTGCTGCAGCTGCCCGGCGTGGCGCAGGCCGTGGTGTCCACCCACGAGCCGGCGCCGGGAGCGGTCGAGCTCGTCGGCTACTACGCGCTGCGCAGCGGGGCGGCGGCGCTGGACGTCGGCGCTGCCTACACCCACCTGCGCGGGCGGTTGCCGATGTACATGGTCCCCGCGTACCTGGAGGAGCTCCCGGTCATCCCGATGACCACGAGCGACAAGGCCGACCGGAAGGCGCTGCCACCACCCCGCGGGCCCCGTCAGCTGGCCGACCAGGGGCCGTACACGGCACCGGAGACCCCGCTCGAGGAGGCCCTCGCGGACGCCGTGGGCTCGGTCCTCGGGCTGTCGGAGGTGTCGGTGACCAGCAACCTGTTCGACGACCTCGGTGCCGACTCGCTCCTCCTGGCGCGGATCTGCGCGAGGATCCGTGAAGGCGGCGACCTGCCGACGGTGTCCAACAGGGACCTGTACCAGAACCCGACCGTGCGGGAGCTCGCCGCTGTCCTGGCCGGGCGCGAGGTCGTCACGGCGCCGGTGGCGACCGACCCGTCGGCCCCGCCGCCCCGGGGCCATCAGCACCTCGTCTGTGGCGCGCTGCAGCTGCTGGCCGTTCTCATCTGGTCGTGGCTGGTCGGGCTGGTCCTGGCCGAAGGCACGCAGTGGATCTCCGCGGCCAGCGGGTTCCTACCGACCTACCGGCGGGCGGTGGTGTGGGGCGGCGCCACGTTCCTCGCCGCCTGTGCCCTGCCCATCGCCGCCAAGTGGCTGATCGTCGGGCGCTGGCGGGTCGAGCGGTTCCCGGTGTGGAGCCTGCGGTACTTCCGCTTCTGGGTCGTCAAGACACTCGTCCGGAGCTGTCCACTGGCCCTCTACCGCGGCTCTCCGCTGCTGGCGCTGTACCTGCGGGCCCTCGGCGCTCGTGTGGGCCCCGGCGCCCTGGTGCTGACCAGCCACCTGCCCGTCTGCACCGACCTGCTGACCGTCGGGCCGGGAGCGGTCGTGCGAAAGGACTCCTTCCTCAGCTGCTACCGAGTGGTGGGTGGCTACCTCGAGACCGGGCCGACGTCGATCGGCCGGGAGGCAGTCGTCAGCGAGGAGACCGTCGTCGACGTGGGCACCGTCATCGGAGACGGAGCAGAGCTGGGCCACGCCTCGTCGCTGCACGCCGGTCAGGTGATCCCCGCCGGGCAGCGCTGGATCGGGTCGCCTGCTGAGCCCACCAGCCGGCCGCCGGATCGTCCCCCGGCGATGCGGGTCGGCCGGGGTCGCCGGCTCTGCTACGGAGCCCTGCAGGTGCTGCTCGCCGTGCTGGTGTGGACCCCGGCGGTCTTCATGCTCGCCCAGGTGTTCCTGCCGCACTCCGACGACCCCACCCCGCTGTCCTTGACCGACCCACGCCACTACCTCTGGCAGATCTCGCTCACCAGCGCCTTCTTCTGGGGCGCCGTCGTGCTGGGGCTGGTCAGCACGATCGCCCTCACTCGGCTGCTGTCCTGGGCTCTGCCTGCGGGCGGCGTCTTCCCGCTGTACGGCTGGCGGTGGGCGGTCCAGCACTCCGTGGCCCGTCTGAGCAGCCGGCGCTTCTTCATGTACCTGTTCGGCGACAGTTCGGCCATCGTGCACTGGTTGCGCGCCATGGGCTGGGACCTCTCCCGGGTCGAGCAGACCGGCTCGAACTTCGGGATGGACGTCAAGCACGAGGTGCCGGGGCTCAGCGCCGTCGGTTCGGGAACGATGGTTTCCGACGGGCTGTCGATGATGAACGCCGACTTCTCGGCCACCTCGTTCCGGGTGCGGCGGGTGGCGGTGGGTGCCCACAACTTCGTGGGCAACCACGTCGTGTACCCGCCGGAGGGGCGGGCGGGCGATGACTGCCTGCTGGCGACCAAGGTGCACGTCCCGCTCGACGGACCGGTCCGAACGGGCGTCGGGCTGCTGGGTTCCCCGCCCTTCGAGATCCCGCGTTCGGTGGAGCGGGACCGTGCCGTCGAGTTCCACCGAGACCCCGCCCGGCGCCGGGCAGCCCTCCGCCTCAAGAACCGGCACAACGCGGTGACGGCGGCCCTGTTCCTGGTCGTCCGCTGGCTGCACGCGGTGGGCCTCGTCCTGATCCTCACCGCGACGGTCCGGGAACCGGGGCTGGTCGGCGCGACCGTCGCTGGAGCCGGCGTCGCCGGGATGCTCGTCTTCACGACCGTCTATCCGGCACTCGTCGACCGGTGCCTGCCGCGGCCCAGACCCATGCAGTGCTCGATCTACGATCCCCGGTTCTGGCGCCACGAGCGGTACTGGAAGGTGCCGGAGCAGATGTACACCCTGACTCTCAACGGCACCCCGTTCAAGGGCCTCCTGTGGCGGGCCCTCGGCGTCCGGATCGGCCGGCGTGTCTTCGACGACGGGTGCTGGGTGGTCGAGCGGAGTCTGGTCAGCATCGGCGACGACTGCTGCCTCGGCGAGCACAGTGTCATCCAGAGCCACTCACTGGAAGAGGGCGCGTTCAAGTCCGACCACATCCGGATCGCAGCGCGCAGCACCGTGGGCATCGGGGGTTTCGTCCACTACGGCGTGACGATGGACGAGGGGGCCGTGCTCCTGCCGGACTCCTTCCTGATGAAGGGCGAGAGCGTCGGGCGGGCCGAACGGTGGGGTGGCAACCCCGCACGTGACATGTCGAACGTCGGACGGTCGGCCGCCCCGGCCAGGCTCAGCGCTCCACCCGAGCGGCCGCCACCGCCTCGCTCCGAGCGTCCGGCGGGGCCGATCGAGACGGTCGAAGACGGGGCCGCCTCGAACCGACCCACCGGCTGGCCGGTCGTGACCGGAGGGCCGTCCGGCGAGCAGTGACCGGATCGTCGACCGGCCGGACCCGGGTCGGGAGGCGGTACGCGGCGCATCCCGGCTCCAGGCCGGCGCATGTCAGGGAGGACGGGCATGACGGCCGAGCGGACGGCCGGGAGGCTCCCTGCTCCCGACGGCCGAGGGCACCGGACGGGGCAGCCGTCCCCTGCCGGGACAGGAACCGGCACGGCCCCTCACGGTCGGGGCGACGCGGAGTCCGAGGGCGTCGCTCCGACATCGTCGGATCAGCAACCGGGGATCCTGCTGGACCCGCGGTGGGGCCTGTCCGATGTCGTCCTGGAACGGCGGCTCCGGGCCACGGCCACCGGCGCGGGCGCCGGCGAGCACCTCCTGGCACTGCAGCGGATCGCCGACGCCAACGGGGGCAACCGCGCCTGCCCCGGCCCCGGGTACGAGGCGAGCGTCCGCCACGTGACCGAGACCCTCTCCGCGGCGGGCTACGACGTCAGCACCCCCGCGTACCCGCTGCCGAAGCGGCGGCGTCGTCGGGACGGCGAGACCTGCTGCCGCAACGTCATCGCCCAGACCCGGACGGGGGACGGGCGACGGGTCGTCGTGCTCGGGGCGCACCTGGACTCGGTGAGGAGGGGGCCCGGGATCAACGACAACGGCTCCGGGGTCGCCGCGCTGCTGGAGATCGCCACCCGGCTGGGCGGGTCACCGCCGGTCCGCAACGCGGTCCGCTTCGCCTTCTGGGGTTCGGAGGAGGACGACCTGGTGGGGTCGACGCACTACGTCGACACGCTGTCCCGCGCGGAACGCGACGACATCCTGCTGTACGTCAACCTCGACATGCTGGCGTCACCGAACCCCGGGTACTTCGTGCTGGGAGGCGAGGGGAGATCCCGTGCCGAGCACGGCCCGCCCGGCTCGGCCCAGGTGGTGTGCCTCCTGGTGGAGCAGCTCGCCGCGACGGGGATCGTCGCCAGGACCGTCCCCCTGGACCGCGAGTCGGACTACGTCCCGTTCGTCGACGCCGGCATCCCGTCCGCCGGCGTCTGGACCGGGGACCGGGAGACCAAGACCCGCAAGCAGGCGCAGCGCTGGGGTGGGCGCGCCGGCCGTCCGTTCGACCCGCACTACCACACCGAGCGGGACCGGCTCGACACGCTCGACCGCGCCGCCCTGGACCACTTCACCCGCGCGGTGGCGGGGGCGGTCGGCCGCGCCGCCGTCTCGCTCCACACCCGTCCGGGCGCGTAGGCCCTGGTCCCGGACCGGTCCGGGGGGCCGGCGGATCCCCCGTTCCTCAGCCGGCCGGCTGGGGCTCACCCGCCGAGGAGCGGCGCCAGGAGGCGTGCAGCCGCGCGTAGGGACCCTCGGCGTCCACCAGCTCGGCGTGCGAGCCGCGCTGGACCACGCGGCCGGCGTCGACGACGAGCACCTCGTCGGCCCGCTCGGCGGTCGAGAGCCGGTGGGCGATGGTGAGCGTCGTCCGGCCGTCGGTGAGCCGGTCGAGCGCGTGCGTCAGCCGGCGCTCGGTGGCCGGGTCGACGGCGCTGGTGGCCTCGTCGAGCACCAGCAGGTCGGGGTCGGCGGCGTAGGCGCGGGCCACGGCGACCAGCTGCCGCTCCCCCGCCGACAACGACTCCCCGCGCTGGCCGACCCGCGTGGCCACGCCGTCGGCCAGCCCGGCCACCCAGTCGCCCAGCCCGAGCTCCTCGAAGGCGGCGCGCACGTCGTCGTCGGAGAGCCCCGGCCGGCCGTAGCGCACGTTGTCGGCGACGGTCGCGTCGAACAGGAAGCCGTCCTGCGGCACCATCACCACCCGCTGGCGCAGCGAGGCGAAGGCGACCCGGTCCAGCGGAACCCACCCGGCGTCGTCGTCGCCGAGCAGCACGCGGCCGCAGGAGGGGTCCATCAGCCGGGTGACCAGCTTGGCGAACGTCGTCTTGCCCGAGCCCGTCTCACCGACGATGGCGACGCGGCGGCGCGGCGCGATCTCCAGGTCGACGTCCCGGAGCGCCGGACGCGCGTCCGGCGCGTAGCGGAAGGTCACGTGCTCGAAGCGCACGCCCAGCGGCGTGTGCGGCAGCTGCCGCGCGGTGGCCGGGTCGGCGACCGCCGGGTCGCGGACGTCGGGCTCGGTCTCCAGCACGTCGAGCACCCGGCGGAACCCGGCGACGGCGTTCTGCGCCTCGTTGAGCACCTCGCTGGCGGTCTGCACCGGGGAGACGAAGAGCGTGACGAGGAAGAGGAACGCGACCAGGGTGCCGGGGGTGATGTCGCCGTCCAGGCCGAGCAGGACGCCGACGACGACCACCGCGACGTTGGCGACGGCGGCCACGAACTCGCCGCTGACGAAGACCGACGCGGTGACCCGCTGCGCCCGCACCTGGGCCCGGTAGTGCCGGTCGATGGCGCGGTCGAGGCGGGCGGCGGTGCGCTCGCGGATGCCGTAGGCCCGCACCGTCGAGGCACCGACGACCGACTCCGACACCGCGGCCAGCACGTCGCCGACCCGCTCGCGCACCACGCCGTGGACGACGGCCAGCCGCGCGGCGAAGAAGCGCACCGCGATCGCGAGCGGCACGAAGCACAGCAGCACGACGAGGGTCAGCTGCCACGAGTAGACGGCCATGACGACGGTGGCCACGAGCAGCTGGCCGAGGCTGACCACGCCGAGGACGCCGCCCCACTGCATGAACGTGGACAGCTGGTCGACGTCGCTGGTGACCCGGGAGACCAGGGAGCCGCGGCGCTGGGTCTGCTGGTGCAGCACCGAGAGGTCGTGCACGTGCCGGAACGCCCGAACGCGCAGCCCGGCCAGCGCGGTCTCCGTCGTCCGGAACAGCCGGACGTTCATCCGGTAGACCGCGACGACGGTCAGCACCACGACGGCGGCGCAGAGCAGCACGACGTTCCGGACCAGGTCGAGGTCCGGGCCGCCGGGGCCGGCCAGGCCGCGGTCGATGACCTGCTGGACGGCGATCGGCACGACCACCCGCCCGGCGGTGGCGACCAGGGCGAGGGCGAAGGTGGCCGGCAGGCCGCGGCGGAACTCCGGCATCATCCGCAGGCCGCGGCGCAGGGTGGCGAGGGCCCCCTCCTCGCGGTGCTCGGCGATGGCGCTCACGAGTCCTCCTCGCTGGCGCTCGTCGACCGGGTCCGCGTCGCTGCTCTGCCCATCGGTGAGCTCGCGAGCTCGTTCACGCGGCCACCTCCGTCTGCGCGTACGCCCGCACCAGCGCCGCGTAGCCGGGCACCTCGGCCAGCAGCTGCTCGTGGCTGCCTCGCGCGAGCACCCGGCCGCCCTCGAGCCAGACGACCTCGTCGGCCAGCGCGATGGTGGCCTGCCGGTAGGCGACCACGACGACGGTCGAGGGCCGCTCCGCGTCGCGCAGGGCGTCGAGGATGCGCGCCTCGACGGCGGGGTCGACGGCGCTGGTCGCGTCGTCGAGCACCAGCAGCCGCGGCCGGCGCACCACCGCGCGGGCCAGCGCGATCCGCTGCCGCTGGCCGCCCGACAGGGTCGCGCCGCGCTCGCCGACGCGGGTGTCCAGACCCTCGGGCAGCCGGCGGACGACGTCGTCGACGGCGGCGACCCGCAGCGCCGCCCACACCTCGTCGTCGGGGACGTCGGCGCCGAGGGTGACGTTGCCGCGCACCGTGTCGTCGAAGAGGAAGGTGCCCTGCGGGACGAACGCCGCCTGGGCGCTGACCTCGCCCTCGCGCAGCGCGCGCAGGTCGACCCCGTCGAGCAGCACCTCGCCGGAACCGGGGTCGACCAGGCGGACCAGCAGCCCGGCCAGGGTCGACTTGCCCGAGCCGGTCGGCCCGACGACGGCCACCGTGCTGCCCGGCGCCACGTCGAAGGTGACGCCCGACAGCGTGGGGCGGGTCGCCCCCTCGAAGCCGTAGTCGACCCCGCGCACGCCCAGCCCCGCGCCGCCGGTGCCGGCCACGGCGTCCTCGGTGCCGTGCGTCGTCTCGCCGGTCGCGTCGAGGACCGGCGTCACCCGGTCGAAGCCGGCCAGGGCGCGCGGCAGGTCGGCCAGCACCCAGCCGATGGCGCGGATCGGCAGCGCCAGCAACGTGAACAGGTAGGCGATGGAGACCAGGGCGCCGGGGTCGGTGACGCCGTCGGCGACGCGGCCGGCGCCGATGAGCAGCACGGCGAGGGTGCCGAGGTTGGGCAGCGCCTCCATCAGCGGGTCGAACAGCCCGCGCACCCGGCCGACGGCGACCAGCCCGTCGCGCAGCTCCTCGGCGCGCTCGGTGAACCGGCGGGTCTCGACGTCCTCCCGGCCGAGGGTCTTCACGACCAGGGCGGCGTCGAAGCTCTCGTGGGCGATCTCGCTGACCTCGGCGCGCAGCTGCTGGGCGCGCCGCATCCGCGGGCTCATCTCCTGCGAGTAGACGGCGTTGACCACGAACACCAGCGGGAAGACCACCAGGCCGACCAGCGCCAGCCAGGGGTCGGTGGCGACCAGCGCGGCCACGGTGATGCCGATCATCACGACCGCGCCGCACGCGAAGGGCAGCGGCGCGACGAAGAACCAGGACGCCTCGACGTCGGAGTTGGCGTTGGACAGCAGCTGCCCCGTCGGATGGCGCTGGTGCCAGGACAGCGGCAGCCGCAGGTACTGGCCGGTCACCCGGCGGCGGTACTCGGCCTGCAGCCGGTAGCCCATGACGCCGGCGAACAGCCGCCGTCCGAGGATGCCCAGGATCTTCAGGACGGCGACGCCGAGGATGGCGGCCGCGGCCAGGGTGAGCGCGCCGGCCGAGGTGACGCCGTCGTCCAGGGCCGGGAGGACGACGCGGTCGGTGACCTCGCCGAGCACGTAGGCGCTGGCGACGGTCATCCCGCCGTAGAGGCTGCTGGCGAGGAAGGCCAGCGTGAACATCCCCGGCTGCTCGACGATCGCGCGCCCGACGTGGCGCATCCCTCGCCGCACGACGGCGTCTCGGCGGCGGGGCACAGGTCTCCTCGGTGGTGGTGCGGGGCGGCGTCCCGACTGTACGGAGACGCGCTGAGTGACCGCGCGCCGTTTTCCGGGGCCGCTCCGTCGGTAACCCCGCCCGGTGACCTCCTCTTCCCGGCCGCTGGCCGCGCGCGAGCGGGCGGCGCTCGCCGACCTCCTCGAGGAGCTGGGACCCGACGCGCCCACCCGCTGCGAGGGCTGGACGACGGCCCATCTGGCCGCCCACCTCGTCACCCGGGACCGCCGTCCGGACACCGCACCCGGCTTCGCCCTGGAGACGACGCCGATCGGGGGGCCGTTCGCCGCCTGGTCCCACCGCGTGGAGGACCGCCTGCGCGCCGGCACCCGCTACGCCGACCTGGTGGCCCGCGTGCGCTCCGGGCCGCCGCGGTGGCTGCCGGCGTCCTGGCCACCGGTGGCCGCGGTGGTCGACACCGCGGAGTACGCCATCCACCACGAGGACGTCCGCCGGGCCCGGCCGGGCTGGTCCCCCCGCGAGCTCCCCCGGGGAGACCAGGACCGGCTCTGGGGCAACGTCGTCCTCTTCGGCCGGGTCGCCGCCGGCCAGGTGCCCGGGGCGCTGGTGCTGCGGCGCAGCGACGCGCCCGGAGTGGAGCGGCGCTACGGCAGCGGCCCGCCGGAGACGGTCGTGGAGGGCGAGCCGCTGGAGCTGCTGCTGTGGGCCAGCGGGCGCCGGGACGTCGCCCGCGTCGACGTCAATTGAGAGAGGCCCCTGCCCCGCCGCATCGCGGGCTTCCGCGGGACTCCACCGGAGGCCAGCCCGGAGCGTCGGGTGGCAGAGCCGGCCCGGTCACCGCAGCGGGTGGTCGGTCTCCCGGCGGACGGGGACGCCGGCGTCGCCGAGGACGGCCTTGACGTCGCCGATGCGCAGCTTGCCGAAGTGGAAGACGGTCGCGGCGAGCACCGCGTCGGCGCCGGCCTCGACCGCGGGCGGGAAGTGCGCGGTCTCGCCCGCGCCGCCGCTGGCGATGACCGGCACGGTGACCTCGCGGCGCACCGCGCGGATGAGCTCGAGGTCGAAGCCGGCCTCGGTGCCGTCGGCGTCCATCGAGTTGAGCAGCACCTCGCCGACGCCCAGTTCGGCGGCCTGCACGACCCACTCGACGGCGTCCCGGCCGGTGCCGCGCCGCCCGCCGTGCGTGGTGATCTCGAAGCCGGAGTCGGTGACCGCGCCGTCGCGGGTCCGGCGGGCGTCGAGGGAGAGCACGAGCACCTGGTTGCCGAAGCGGTCGCTGATCTCGCTGATCAGCTCCGGCCGGGCGACGGCGGCGGTGTTGACGGCGACCTTGTCCGCGCCGGCGCGCAGCAGCCGGTCGACGTCGGTCACCGAGCGCACCCCGCCGCCGACGGTGAGCGGGATGAACACGCTCTCCGCGGTCCGGCGGACGACGTCGTAGGTGGTCTCGCGGTCGCCGGAGCTGGCGGTGATGTCGAGGAAGGTGAGCTCGTCGGCGCCCTCGGCGTCGTAGACCCGGGCCATCTCCACCGGGTCGCCGGCGTCGCGCAGGTCGACGAAGTTGACCCCCTTGACCACCCGGCCGGCGTCGACGTCCAGGCACGGGATGACGCGGACCGCGAGGCTCACGACGACCTCACCGCGTCGGCCTCGACCTCGACGAGCATGTCCGGGTGCAGGAGGGAGGCGACGCCGATCATCGCCGTGGCCGGCCGGACGGCGCCGAACACCTCGCCGTGCACGCGGCCCACCTCCTCCCAGCGGGAGGTGTCGGTGACGTACATCCGGGTGCGCACGACGTCGGCGGGGCTGAAACCGGCGGAGGTGAGCGCGTCGACGAGCACGCCGAACGCGACGCGGGCCTGCGCGGCCACGTCGCCGGGGTGCACGACGGCGCCGTCGACGGTGGCGGTGCAGCCGCTCACCCAGGCCTGGTCCCCGACCGCGACCACGCGGCTGTAGCCGACGACGTCCTCCCACGGCCCACCGGAGCCGATCCGCTGCACTGTCATGACGATGCCTCCCGGGTGACGGCCAGCGCCTCGGGCAGCGTGAAGGCGCCGGCGTACAGCGCCTTGCCCACGATGGCGCCCTCGACGCCGACGGCGGTGAGGCCGGCCAGCGCCCGGATGTCGTGGAGCGAGCTCACGCCACCGGAGGCGACCACCGGGCGGTCGGTGGCCGCGCAGACCTCGCGGAGCAGGTCGAGGTTCGGGCCGCGCAGCGTGCCGTCCTTGGTGATGTCGGTGACCACGTAGCGCGCGCACCCCTCGGCGTCGAGGCGGGCGAGGGTCTCGTAGAGCTCGCCGCCCTCGCGGGTCCAGCCGCGGGCGGCCAGCCGGGTGCCGCGGACGTCGAGGCCCACGGCGATGCGGTCACCGTGCTCGGCGATGGCGCGGGCGCACCACTCGGGCGACTCCAGCGCGGCGGTGCCGAGGTTGACCCGGCGGCAGCCGGTGGCCAGGGCCGCGGTCAGCGACTCGTCGTCCCGGATGCCCCCGGAGAGCTCGACGTCGACGTCCAGCTCGCCGACCACGCGGGCCAGGAGCTCGCGGTTGCTCCCCCGACCGAAGGCGGCGTCGAGGTCGACCAGGTGCACCCACTCCGCGCCGTCCCGCTGCCACTGCAGCGCGGCCTCCAGCGGGTCGCCGTAGGAGGTCTCGCTGCCGGCCTCCCCCTGCACGAGGCGGACGGCCTGGCCGTCGGCGACGTCGACGGCGGGGAGCAGCTGGAGCTTCGGCACGCTCTCCAGCCTAGGGACCCCGTGCCGGTGGCCCGCATCACCGGCACCGGCGGCCCGGTGGCAGCCCGGCCGCCGTCGATCGCCGTACCGCGGCCGCGGCACCCGGGTCCCGGCGGGGTGACAGGGTGGCGCGGTGGAGTTCGCTGACGTCGTCCGCCGGCGGCGCATGGTGCGTGACTACGACCCCGACCGGCCGGTGCCACCCGCTGTGCGCGAGCGGCTGCTCGAGCACGCGCTGCGCGCGCCGTCGGCCGGCTTCACCCAGGGCTGGGCGTTCCTGGTGCTGGAGGACGCCGCGGACCGCGAGCTGTTCTGGTCGGTGACCACCACCGCCGGCGCCCCGGACGGGTGGCTGACCCGGATGCGGCGCGCGCCGCTGCTGGTGGTGCCCCTGTCGTCGAAGGCCGCCTACCTCGAGCGCTACGCCGAGCCGGACAAGGGCTGGACCGACCGTGACGAGGCCCGCTGGCCGGTCCCCTACTGGGACGTCGACGCCGGCATGGCCGCGCTGCTGGTGCTGCTGACCGCCGTCGACGAGGGGCTGGGCGCGTGCTTCTTCGGCGTCCCGGCCGAGCGCGTGGACGCGCTGCGGACGGCGTTCGGCGTCCCGGACACCCACCGGCCGGTCGGCGTGGTGTCGGTCGGCTACCCGGGCGCGGAGGACCGCCGGTCGCCGTCCCTGCGGCGCGGCCGGCGCGGCGTCGACGAGGTCGTGCACCGCGGGCGCTGGTGAGCGCCCTGGTTGACTGCCCGGCGTGAGCGACTCCCGCGCCGTCCTGGTCACCGGTGGTTCCCGCGGCATCGGCCGCGCGATCGCGCACGCCTTCGCCGCCGCGGGCGACCGCGTCGCGGTGCACTGGGGCGCCTCGCGGGAGCGCGCCGAGGCGGTGCTCGCCGAGCTGCCCGGGAACGGGCACGTGCTGGTGCAGGCCGACCTCGGCGACGCCGACGCGGTGGGCCGCATGGTCGACGAGGCCGCTGCGGCACTGGGCGGGCTGCACGTGCTGGTCAACAACGCCGGGGTCTTCACCGCCCACCCGCCGCTGTCGGTCTCCTACGAGGAGTGGCAGGCGGCCTGGTCCCGGACGCTGGCGGTCAACCTGCTCGGCGCGGCCAACGCCACCTTCCGCGCCGTGCCGCACCTGGTCGCCGCCGGTGGGGGTGCGGTCGTCAACGTCTCCAGCCGCGGCGCGTTCCGCGGTGAGCCGGACACCCCCGCCTACGGCGCGTCGAAGGCCGGGCTCAACGCCTTCGGCCAGTCGATGGCGATCGCGCTGGCCCCGCACGGCATCTCGGTGGGCACCGTGGCCCCGGGCTTCGTGCAGACCGAGATGGCCCGCGAGGTGCTCGACGGACCGGGCGGGGACGCCGTCCGCGCCCAGTCGCCCTACGGCCGGGTGGCCCGCCCGGAGGAGGTCGCCTCGGCGGTGCTGTGGCTGGCGTCCCCGGGGGCGCGGTTCAGCACCGGGACGATCATCGACGTCAACGGGGCCTCCTACCTGCGCAGCTGACGCACACTCGGCCCATGGCCCTGCTCCTGCCCCGCCGCGCGGGCCGGCGCACCAACGTGGGCCTGCTGGCGTTGCTCGTGCTCGCCGGCGGCACCGGCGTGCTGGCCTTCGCCGTCGGGGCGCCCGGCCCGGCGCGGCTGGTGGTCGCGGTGCACGGGGCGGCCGGGCTCGGGTTGCTGCTGCTCGTCCCGTGGAAGGCCCTCGTGGTGCGGCGGGCGTGGCAGCGCCGTCCCGCCGGCAGCGGTGGCGTCTCGCTCGGGGTGGCGACCCTGCTGACGCTGGTCACCGGCGTCCTCCACGCGGGAGGGGGAACCGGGCCGTGGTCCTGGTCGGCCGGCGTTCCGGTGCTGCACGTCCACGTCGTTCTCGGCGTGGCCACCGGCGCCCTGCTCGTCGTCCACGCCTGGGGACGACGGCAGCGACCGCGGGCCACCGATCTCGGCCGGCGCAGCCTGCTGCGGGCCGGTGCGCTGGGCGCCGGCGCGGGAGCGCTGTGGGGCGCCGGCGAGGGGCTGCTGCGACTGACCGGCGCACCGGGCGCCCAGCGCCGGGCCACGGGTTCCTTCCATCGTGGCACCGACGACCCGGCGGCCATGCCCGTCACCCAGTGGATCTCCGACGTGGTGCCGGACTCGCCCGCTGCCGTGCTCGTGCTGGCCGCTGCCGGTCGGCGGGTGCGGGTGCCGGTCGCCGACCTCGACCGGGGGGACGTCGTCCGTGCGGCGCTCGACTGCACCGGCGGCTGGTACGCCGTCCAGGACTGGCGCGGCGTCCGACTGGACCGGCTGCTCGCCTCGCTGGACCGGGAGCTCCCGGACGGCGGCAGCGTCGACGTCGTCTCGGTCACCGGGTTCCGGCGCCGGCTGCCGCTGTCCGAGGCGCGCGGGCTGCTGCTGGCCACCCACGCCGCGGGCCGGCCGCTGTCGCCGGGACACGGCGCACCGGTGCGGCTCGTCGCCCCGGGACGGCGGGGCTTCTGGTGGGTGAAGTGGGTGGCGCGGGTGGAGGTCGTCGACGCGCCGTGGTGGCTGCAGTCGCCGTTCCCGCTGCAGTGAGTCAGCTCAGGGTCTGCAGCCAGTTGGTGAGCAGCTGGGCGCCGGCGTCCCCGGACTTCTCCGGGTGGAACTGGGTGGCCGACAGCGCACCGTTCTCCACCCCGGCGACGAACCGGTCGCCGTGCTCGGCCCAGCTGACCAGCGGAGCGGCCAGCGGGGACGGCACCCCCTCGGTGCCCAGCGGGAAGGAGCGCACCCCGTACGAGTGCACGAAGTAGAAGCGCTGGTCCTCGAGCCCGTCGAACAGCACCGTCTTCTCCGGTGCCTGCACGGTGTTCCAGCCCATGTGCGGCAGCACCGGCGCCTGCAGCTGCTCGACCACGCCGGGCCACTCGCCGCAGCCCTGGGCGTCGTGGCCGTGCTCGACGCCCCGCTCGAAGAGCACCTGCATGCCCACGCACACGCCCAGCACCGGCCGGCCGCCGGCCAGGCGGCGGCCGATCACACGCGGCCCGTCGACGGCCTTGAGACCCGCCATGCACGCCGCGAAGGCGCCGACCCCGGGGACGACCAGGCCGTCGGCCTCGAGGGCGGCGTGCGGGTCGGCGGTCACCGTGACGTCGGCACCGACGCGGGTCAGTGCGCGTTCGGCCGAGCGGAGGTTGCCCGAGCCGTAGTCCAGGACGACGACCTTCTTCACGGTTGCCACGGTACGTGGGAGCAGCCGCGCGCCCGGCGGGATTCCCGCAGGTGGGGTGGCGGACGTCGCACGCGTGGGTCCGGGAGGGTGGCTCGATGGAGCGCTACGAGCACCACCCACTGTCTCCCGCGGGAGAGGTCGACCAGTGGGATGATCTCGCGGCCGGGCTCCGTCACAACCGGGCCGGTAAGCGCCGGGCCTTCCGCATGCTGCTCGCCCTCGCCGTCGTCCCACTCCTCGCCACTCCGGTCGTCCTGCGCGCGTGAGCAGGACGACGGGTGTGGGCGGGCCTTCCCCGGCCACCCCGTCACTGTCGACGCGGCGGCCCGACCGCCGCCACGTCGTCGATGGCACGTCCACACCGCGGACGCCGTGCGGGCGGCGTCAGCGCCTGCGTCAGGGGCTGCGGTCGATCCGTGGACGAGCCGCCGACCTGCGGATTCGTGTCGCTCACCCCTCCCCAGCTCGGGACAGACGCTGGTCCAGCGGGCCCGCCTTGGCCTCGTACACCTGCCGCGGCGCGGGGCTCCGCGGGTTGGGGAGCGGGACGAGCCCGAACAGGTCGTCGTAGCCGTACCCGCACCCCGGGCCGGCCCTCGTGCAGGGTCTCGGCCCACGCGTGTCAGGGACGGGGAGCACGGGGGTCCTTCGCCAGTCCCCCGCGCCCAGCGCCGGGGCGCGCTCGAGGACCGCGGCCACGGTCGGGTCGGCCGGGACGACGTCGAGGAACCGGCCCTCGGCGCTCACACCAGCCGCAGGACGCCCGACGCCGTGGCGAGCACCGCGGCGATCAGCAGCACGACGGCGAAGGCGACCTGCGGGCCCGTCCGCCCCTTCGTGTCGTGGTCGGCCTTCCAGATGCTCCACGCGCCGCCGAGCAGGAAGCCGCCGAGGACGATCAGCAGGACCGCGAAGGTCATCCCTGCTACAGAGCGCCCTTGGTGGAGGGGACGTCGTGAACCCGCGGGTCGATGGCGACCGCGGCCCGCAGCGCCCGAGCCAGCGCCTTGAACTGGCCCTCGACGATGTGGTGGGCGTCGCGGCCGGCGTAGAGAACTCGCACGTGCAGGCTGATCCGCGCGTTGAACGCGAAGGACTCGAGCACGTGCTTGGTGAGCGACGTCGGGTAGTCCGGCCCGATCATCGGCGTCATGTCGTCCGGCTCGGAGTGCACGAAGTACGGCCGGCCGGAGAGGTCGACGGCGGCCTGCGCCAGCACCTCGTCCATCGGGATCGTCGCGTCGCCGTAGCGGGTGATGCCCTTCTTGTCCCCCAGCGCCTGCGCGAAGGCCTGACCGAGGGCGATGGCGACGTCCTCCACGGTGTGGTGGGCGTCGATGTGCAGGTCGCCGTCGGCCTGCACGGTGAGGTCGATGCCGCTGTGCTTGGACAGCGAGGTCAGCATGTGGTCGTAGAAGCCGACGCCGGTGCTGATCGAGCTGGTGCCGGTGCCGTCGAGGTCCAGCTCGACGACGAGCTTGGTCTCGCTGGTCTCGCGCTCGACGCGCGCAGTGCGGCTCACTTCTCCTCCTCGCTGGCGCTCGTCGGCGGCGTTCGCCGGCTCGCGGTGTCCACGCGTGAGCTCGCAGGCTCGCTCACGGGGACGAGTCTCCCAGGTGCAGGTCGGCGACCACCTCACCCAGGGTGGTGCGCCACGTCTGCCGGCCGGCGCCCATCACGCGGCACCCTGCTCGCGGACGACCTCACCCAGCGCGGTGAGGAAGGCATCGGTCTCCTCGGTGGTCCCGGCCGTGACCCGCAGCCAGCCGGGCAGGCCGACGTCCCGGACGAGGACGTCGTGCTCGAGCAGCGCGCGCCACACGGCGGGGGCGTCGGCGAAGTGCCCGAACAGGACGAAGTTGGCGTCGCTCGGGACGCTCGTCAGCCCCAGGCCCGGCAGCGCGGCGACGATCCGGTCCCGTTCGGCCCGGACCGCGTCGACGGTCGCCAGCAGCGCGTCGGTGTGCGCCAGCGCCGTCCGCGCGGCCGCCTGCGTCAGCGACGACAGGTGGTACGGCAGCCGGACCAGCTGCAGCGCGTCGACGACGGCGGGGTCGGCGGCCAGGTAGCCCAGTCGCAGGCCCGCCATGCCGAACGCCTTGCTCATCGTGCGGCTGACCAGCAGCCGCGGCCGGCCGGGCAGCAGGGTGAGCGCCGACCGGGTGCCGGTGCGGGCGAACTCGGCGTAGGCCTCATCGACGACGACCACGCCGTCGGTGGCGTCGTAGATCGTCGCGATCGTCTCGAGCGCGACCGCGGTGCCGGTCGGGTTGTTCGGACTGGTCACGAAGACGACGTCGGGGCGGACCTCGCGCACCTGCGCCGCGGCCTGCGCGGCGTCGATGCTGAAGTCCTCCCGGCGGTGCCCGTCGACCCAGGTGGTGCCGGTGCCGGCCGAGATGATCGGGTGCATCGAGTAGGACGGCGTGAAGCCCAGCGCCGTCCGCCCTGCCCCACCGAAGGCCTGCAGGACCTGCTGCAGCACCTCGTTGGAGCCGTTGGCCGCCCAGACCTGGGCCGGCTCGACCGTCTCCCCGCTGGTGCGGCTGAGGTAGGCGGCCAGGTCGCGGCGCAGCTCGAGCGCGTCGCGGTCGGGGTAGCGGTTGAGCTCCAGCGCCGCGTGCCCCAGCGCCTCGCCCAGGTCGGCCAGCAGCTCCGGCGGCAGCGGGTGCGGGTTCTCGTTGGTGTTGAGCCGGTACTTCACCTGCAGCTGCGGGGCGCCGTAGGGCGTGCGGCCACGCAGCTCCGGCCGCAGCGGGAGCTCGTCGAGGGAGGTCACGCGCCCTCCTCGCCGGTGCTCGTCAGGCGCATGCCCGTGGGTGCCGTGCTGCTGCGTGACCTCGCGAGCTCGGTCACGGCTTCTGCCGGGCCCGGACGGCGGCGGCGTGCGCGGGCAGGTCCTCGGCGCCGGCCAGGGCGTCGATGTGGCCGGCGACGTCGGCGAGGGCCCGCTCGTCGTACTCGACCAGGTGGATGCCGCGCAGGAACGACTGCACCGACAGGCCGCTGGAGTGGCGCGCGCACCCGCCGGTGGGCAGCACGTGGTTGGAGCCGGCGATGTAGTCGCCCAGCGAGACCGGCGACCAGGCGCCGACGAACACCGCCCCGGCGTTGCGCACCCGCATCGCCACCTCGCGGGCGTCCCGGGTCTGGATCTCCAGGTGCTCGGCGGCGTAGGCGTCGACCACGCGCAGACCGGCGTCGACGTCGTCCACCAGCACGATGCCGGACTGGCTGCCCTGCAGCGCGGTGGTGATCCGGTCGGAGTGCTTGGTCGAGGCGACCTGCCCGGGCACCAGGTCGAGGACGGCGTCGGCGAGCGCCTCACTGTCGGTGACCAGCACCGCGCCGGCCAGCGGGTCGTGCTCGGCCTGGCTGATCAGGTCGGCCGCGACGTGCACCGGGTCGGCGGTCTCGTCGGCGAGGATCGCCACCTCGGTCGGGCCGGCCTCGGAGTCGATGCCGATGAGCCCGCGCAGCAGCCGCTTGGCCGCCGTCACGTAGACGTTGCCGGGCCCGGTGACCATGTCGACCGGCTCGCAGGAGCCGGCGCCGTAGCCGAAGACGGCGATCGCCTGCGCCCCGCCGACGGCGTAGACCTCGGTGACGCCGAGCAGCGCGCACGCGGCCAGCACGCCGGGGTCGGGCAGGCCGCCGTGGTCGCGCTGCGGCGGGGAGGCGACCGCGATCGACTCCACCCCGGCGATCTGCGCGGGGACGACGTTCATCACGACGCTGGACAGCAGCGGCGCCAGCCCGCCGGGCACGTAGAGGCCGACGCGGCGCACCGGCAGCCAGCGCTCGGTGACCGTGCCGCCGGGGACGACGTCGGTGGTCACGTCGGTGCGGCGCTGGTCGGCGTGCACCGTCCGGACGCGGGCGATGGCCTCCTCGAGGGCGGTCCGGACGGCCGGGTCGATGCCGGCGAGCGCGGCGTCGATCGCCTCCTGCGGAACGGCGAAGTCCTCGAGGTCGACGCCGTCGAGCCGGGCGGTGATCTCGCGGACGGCCTGGGCGCCGCGCACCCGCACGTCCTCGCACAGCGGCCGGACCGTGGCCAGCACCGAGTCGATGTCGGTGGCGGCGCGGGGCAGCAGGCCGGCGAGCTCACGCACCCCCGGCAGGGCGGATCCACGCAGGTCGATGCGGGCGAGCACGGGCGGACCTCCGGTGCGGGGACGGAACACCCCAGGGTAGCCGCCGGCGGTGGGCGCCCCGGCGTGCTGCCCCGTTCGGCGACCGGGCCCACCCGTAGGCTCGCCAGCCGTGGACGTCATCCCGCTCTTCCCGCTGGGGACGCCGCTGTTCCCCGGGGTGGTCCTGCCGCTGCAGGTCTTCGAGCCGCGCTACCGGCGGCTGGTGCACGACCTGATGGAGCGCCCGGAGGGCAGCACCCGCTGTTTCGGCGTGGTGGCCATCCGGCAGGGCTGGGAGGTCGAGGACGTCGCCCCGGCCGAGGCCCTCTACGACGTCGGCTGCACCGCGCGGCTGCAGACCGTGCGGCCACAGCCGGACGGCGGGTTCCGCATCATCACGATCGGCGGCGACCGCTTCCGGCTGCTCGACCTCGTCGTCGGCGAGGAGCCGCCCTACCTGCAGGCCGAGGTCGAGTGGCTGGCCGAGGAGGAGGCCGCCGAGGAGGCCGCCGGCGACCAGGAGGGCCTGGCCGCGCCCGGCGGGTGGCCGGCCGACCCGCAGCACGAGGACCTGGTGTCGGAGGTGGCGCGCGGCTCGATGGAGGTGCTGGTGCGCGGGGTGGGCGACCTGTTCGGCCGCTACGTCACCGCCGTGGCCACCCTGACCGGGGACGTCGACGGTGAGGAGGCCGACACCTCCGATCTCCTCGAGGCCGTCTCGGGCGAACCGCGGGCGCTGTCCTACCTGGTGGCCTCGGCGGCACTGCTGACCACCGAGGACCGGCAGGAGCTGCTGGCCGAGTCCGCCACCCGCCGGCGGCTGCAGACCGAGTCCCGGCTGCTGCGCCGCGAGCTGACCCTGCTGGAGACGATCGGCGCGGTGCCCGCGCCGCTGCAGAGCTTCACCGGTCCGCGCAGCGTCAACTGAGCGGACCCCGTCCCCCTCTCACCGTAGGAGGCCCCCGTCCTGCCCCCCTCGGCGCAGGACCCCCGGAGGGACCCCGTCCTCCCCGCCCTCCGCGAGCTCAGGACGGTGCCCTGGACGGGGCCGTCCGACCCGCTCGCAGGCTCGCGGCGAGCCTCGGGGCGGGGCCTACGCGGGACGGGGCCGGGAGGGGTGGCCGTCCGGGCGTCACCTAGGAGTGCAGGGCGTCCTCGGCGGCCGTGGTCTCGGGCGCCGGGCGGCCGGCGTGCGGGGCGGCCGGTACCGGATCGGGCCGGTCCAGGTCCTCGGAGGCGGTGACCAGCGCGGAGACCACGTAGCCCAGGACGGCGAGGAACGGCGCCACCGCCAGCGCCGCGGGCGAGCCGAGCCGCAACGGCGTGGTCACGCGGGTGCCCACGGCGGCGAGCTCGGCCGGCGAGGGACCGGCGCCGAGCAGCTCGCCGAGCCGCCAGGCGGCGAGCGACGCCAGCGCCGTGCCGAGGGCGAGGGCGAGCACGGTGGCGACCCCGCGCCGGCGTCGCAGGCGCCAGGCGGCCAGCCCGGCCACCAGCCCGAGGCCGGCCAGCACGAGGGTGAAGACGCCGTCGTCGGCGAAGGGCAGCTCGGCCGACGGGTGCCCGACGGGGACCGGGCCGTCCGCGGTGACCTCGAAGGTCGCCCGCGGCGCCAGCGCCCACCAGAGCAGCCCGGCAGCCACCCCCGCCAGGAGCAGCACACCGACCAGCACGAGTGCACCGCGCAGATCGGCGCGCAGCTCGGCCCGGCCGGGCCACCGGGCACCGGCTCCCCAGCGGGCAGGGGGGACGGGGGGCGGCCCGGCCGGAGCGGCTGCGGAGGTGCTGTCCACGACCCCAGTCAACCCCGCGGGGCCGGGCGTCTCATCCCCGGCGGCCGGGTGCCCGCCCCACGCGCCGCCCCGGCCCCGTCCCGGGCAGGCCCGTGCAGAGGCTCGCCGCGAGCCCGCGAGCGGGTCGGACGGCCCCGTCCAGGGCACCGTCCTGAGCTCGCGGAGGGCGAGGAGGACGGGGTCCCTCCGGGGTCCTGCTCCGGAGGGCGGGGAGGGCGGGGTCTTCCGAGGGCCCTCCTCCGAGGCGTGGGGAGAGGGTCGTCCCACTCACAGCAGGGCGACGCTGGTCGGGCCCAGCAGCGCCTTGATGTCACCCATCAGCGCCGTGCTGGGCCGCACCCGCAGGCCCTGGTCGAGCCGCAGCACGGTCTCCCGGCCGCCGTTGAGCAACTTGAGGTGGACCTCGGTCGTGCCCGGGTGGCTGCCCAGGACCTCACGCAGCCGCTCGACGACCGGCGGGGTGCAGCGGGCCGCCGCCATCGAGACCAGCACCGGGCCGCGAGCACCCTCGGTGAGCTCGGGGATGGTCACCTCGGAGCCGAACAGCGAGGGCTGGTCGTCGCGGCGGCTGATCCGGCCCTTGACCACGACGATCTGGTCGCGGACGACCTTCTCCGAGACCTCCGCCCACGTCTTCGGGAAGAACAGCACCTCGATTCCGGACTCGAGGTCCTCCAGGGTCGCGATGGCCCACGGCGCGCCCTGCTTGTTGGTGCGCGGGGCGACCGAGGTGAGGATGCCGGCGATGGTCACGTTCGCGCCGTCCTCGACGCCGCCGGCGTTGATCTCGGCGATCGGCGTGTCCGCGTTGGCCGCCAGCACGTGCTCCACGCCGTGCAGCGGGTGGTCGGAGACGTAGAGGCCGAGCATGTCGCGCTCGAAGACCAGTCGCTCGGACTTCGACCAGTCCGCCGTGGGGACCGCGATGTCCAGCGCCCCGCTGAACGGGTCGTCGCCGCCCTCGTCCCCGAAGCTGCCGAAGAGGTCGAACTGCCCCTCGGCCTCCTTGCGCTTGAGCGCCATCGCCGAGTCGACGGCCTGGGCGTGGACGGCGACGATGCCCTGCCGGGAGTGCCCCAGGGAGTCGAAGGCCCCGGCCTTGGCCAGGGACTCGATGACCTTCTTGTTGCAGGCGACCGTGTCGATCTTGCGCATGAAGTCCGCGAAGTCCTTGAAGGCGCCCTTCTCCTCGCGGGCCCGGCGGATCGAGTCGACGACGTTGTGCCCGACGTTGCGCACCGACGCGAGACCGAAGCGGATGTCGGTGCCGACGGCGGTGAAGTCCCAGGACGACTCGTTGACGTCCGGCGGGAGCACCTTGATGCCCATCCGCCGGCACTCCGCCAGGTAGATCGGCCGGCGGTCCTTGTCGTCGCCGACGCTGGTGAGCAACCCGGCCATGTACTCGGCCGGGTAGTTGGCCTTCAGGTAGGCGGTCCAGTAGGACACCAGGCCGTAGGCGGCCGAGTGGGCCTTGTTGAACGCGTAGTCGGCGAACGGGACGAGGATGTCCCACAGCGTCTTGATCGCGGCGTCGGAGTAGCCGCGCTCCTTCATGCCGGCCTCGAAGCCGACGAACTCCGCGTCGAGGACCGACTTCTTCTTCTTGCCCATCGCGCGGCGCAGCAGGTCGGCCTTGCCGAGGGAGTACCCGGCGACCTTCTGCGCGATCGCCATGACCTGCTCCTGGTAGACGATCAGGCCGTAGGTCGTGCCGAGGATGTCCTCCAGCGGCTCGGCCAGCTCCGGGTGGATCGGCGTGATCTCCTGCTGGCCGTTCTTGCGCAGCGCGTAGTTGGTGTGCGAGTTCGCACCCATCGGGCCGGGCCGGTAGAGCGCGCCGACGGCGGAGATGTCCTCGAAGTTGTCCGGCCGCATGAGGCGCAGCAGCGAGCGCATCGGCCCGCCGTCGAACTGGAAGACACCGAGGGTGTCACCGCGCGAGAGCAGCGCGTAGGTGGCCGGGTCGGTGAGGTCCTTGCTGATCTCGTCGAGGTCGATCGGCTCCTTGCCGTTGGCGACGATGTTGCGCAGCGCGTCGTCGATGACCGTGAGGTTGCGCAGGCCCAGGAAGTCCATCTTCAGCAGGCCGAGCGTCTCGCAGGTCGGGTAGTCGAACTGCGTGATGATCGCGCCGTCGGCCTCGCGCCGCATGATCGGGATCGAGTCGATCAGCGGGTACCGGCCGATGATGACCCCGGCGGCGTGCACGCCCCACTGGCGCTTCAGCCCCTCGAGCTTGCGCGCCTGGTCGACGACCTCGGCCGCGCCGGGGTCGGACTCGTAGCGGGCGCGGAACTCCGCGGCCTCCTTGTACCGCGGGTGCGCCGGGTCGAAGATCCCCGACAGCGGGATGTCCTTGCCCATGACGGCCGGGGGCATCAGCTTGGTCAGCTCGTCGCCGACCGAGAACGGCCGGTCGAGCACGCGGGCGGCGTCCTTGATCGCGGCCTTGGCCTTGATGGTGCCGTAGGTGACGATCTGGCTGACCCGCTCCTCGCCGTACTTCTGCGAGACGTACTGGATGACCTCGCCGCGGCGGCGGTCGTCGAAGTCGATGTCGACGTCGGGCATGGAGACGCGCTCGGGGTTGAGGAACCGCTCGAAGATCAGCCCGTGCGCCAGGGGGTCGAGGTCGGTGATGCCCATGGCGTAGGCGGCCAGCGAGCCCGCCGCCGAGCCACGGCCGGGGCCGACGCGGATGCCGTTGTCCTTGGCCCAGTTGATGAAGTCGGCGACCACGAGGAAGTACCCCGGGAAGCCCATCTGGGTGATGATCCCGACCTCGTAGTCGGCCTGCTTGCGCACGTGGTCGGGGATGCCGTTCGGCCAGCGCTTGTGCAGGCCGCGCTCGACCTCCTTGACGAACCAGGAGGTCTCGTCCTCCCCCGGTGGCAGCGGGAACCGGGGCATCAGGTCCGCGCCCTCGGTGAAGCCGACCTCGCACTGCTCGGCGACCAGCAGCGTGTTGTCGCAGGCCGAGGCGAGCTCGTCGGTGAACAGCGCACGCATCTCCGCGGCGCTCTTCAGGTAGTAGCCGTCACCGTTGAACTTGAAGCGGTTGGTCTCGTTGAGCCGCGACCCGGTCTGGATGCACAGCAGGGCGTCGTGGGCCTCGGCGTCCTCCTTGTGCGTGTAGTGCAGGTCGTTGGTCGCCAGCAGCGGGATGCCCAGCTCGCCGGCGATCTGCATCAGCTGCGGGCGGGTCTTCTTCTCGATGGCCAGCCCGTGGTCCATCAGCTCGGCGTAGAAGTTCTCCTTGCCGAAGATGTCCTGGAAGTCGGCGGCGGCCTGGCGGGCGCGGTCGTACTTGCCGGCGCGCAGCCACATGTTCACCTCGCCCGACGGGCAGCCGGTGGTGGCGATGAGGCCCTTGCCGTACTGCTCGAGCAGGTCGCGGTCGAAGCGCGGCTTGCGGTACTGCCCCTCGAGGCTGGCCATCGAGGAGATGCGGAAGAGGTTGTGCATCCCCTCGGTGGTGCGCGCCAGCAGCGTCATGTGCGTGTAGGCGGCCTTGCCGCGCGAGGAGCCGCCCTCGCCGTCCTCGTCGATGAGGTTGTCGCCGAAGTCGAACGGCGCGCGGTCGAAGCGCGAGCCGGGCGTGTA
Source organism: Geodermatophilus sp. SYSU D00779 (assembly GCF_054050595.1). Taxonomy (NCBI): domain Bacteria; kingdom Bacillati; phylum Actinomycetota; class Actinomycetes; order Geodermatophilales; family Geodermatophilaceae; genus Geodermatophilus; species Geodermatophilus sp. SYSU D00779. The sequence continues at coordinate 113,406 of NZ_JBJGZQ010000003.1, read as the reverse complement.
GTAGCCCTCCATGCCGATGATCGGCTTCACGCCGGCGGCCTTGGCCTGCTTGTAGAAGTCGTAGGCGCCGAAGACGTTGCCGTGGTCGGTCATCGCCAGCGCGGGCATCCCCTGCTCGGCGGCGGCCTTGGTGACCTCCGGGAGCTTGGCTGCGCCGTCGAGCATCGAGTACTCGGTGTGTACGTGGAGGTGCACGAACGAGTCGGACGACGGGGTGCTCACGGGCGTTGGTGCTCCTCACGGGTCGTGCGTGCCCGGCCGTCGGGGATCCGGCGGGCGACCGGCGGGGAAGACCGGCGGTGCTGTGGTCCGGGGGCGGGCCGGGGGGTGACCCGATCCTCGCACCACGGAGGTCTACTCCGGGGGACCGACAGGAAGGTGTCTCGCCACAGGCGGACCGATCGGTCACACGAGCGGGCGCCGCATCGTGACGTGGGCGATGCCCGCCTCCTCGTACACGCCCCCGACGGCGGTGTAGCCGGCCCGCTCGTAGAAGCCCCGGGCCGGCAGCTGGGCGTGCAGCTCCACCTCCGTCAGGCCCAGCGCGACGGCCTGCCGGTGCAGCTCGGCGAGGACGGCGGCGCCGTACCCGCGCCCGCGGGCCGCGGCGTCGACCGCCATCCGGCCGATCACCGCGCGCCCGTCGCGGACCAGCAGCCGCCCGGTGGCCACCACGCGCCCCGCGTCGTCCTCGGCCAGGGCGTGCACCGCGGTGGCGTCGTGCGCGTCCTGCTCGATCTCGGCCGGCACGCCCTGCTCCTCGACGAAGACGCGGGTGCGCAGGGCGGCCACCTGCGGCCAGTCCGCGGCCGTGGCCCGTCGGGCGGTCACGCCGGCCGCCGGACGACGTCGGGCAGCGCGGACGTGGGCACCAGCAGGAAGCGCAGGTCGATCAGCGCGTGCAGGACGACGGGCAGCAGCAGCGACCCGGTGCCCAGGTAGAGGCCGGCCATGACCCCGCCCAGGACGCCGGTGGTCACGATGCCCGCCACCCCCTGGTAGGCGTGCGCCAGCCCGAACGCCAGCGCGCCGATCGCGACCAGCGCCGGCGTCGGCAGACCGCCGCCGACCGCGGCGACCACGGCGAGCAGGAACCCGCGGTAGAGCCACTCCTCGCAGACGCCGGCGGTGACCCCGACCAGCGTGAACAGCCGCCGCTCCGCCGTCGTCCGGGGCAGCAGCGCCAGGGTGGCGTGGACGGCCGGCTCGGCGTGCCGCCCCTCCCCCGGCCGGCGCAGCTCGGCCGCCGCCCGCGCCAGCCCGCCGGAGCGCAGCGCCCGCGTCGAGACGACGACGAAGCCGAGGACCAGCACGGTGGCGGCGACGGCGACGGGGCCCGGCCACGACCGCGGCCAGCGCAGGCCCACGGCCGCGGCGTCCACGTCGGGCGCGGACAGCCACACGACGAGGGCGAGCGCCGCCAGCCCCCACTCGAGCACCAGCAGCCGGCCGTAGAAGGCCCGCCGGGCGCCGTCGTCGGTGCGCAGCCGGCCCTCGAAACGGCGGTGCAGCACGTGGCCGACGAACGGCTCGCCGACCACCAGGTAGCCCGCGACGGCGACCGCGGACAGCGCGGCCGGGCCCCAGTCGGCCAGCGAGCCCGGCAGCCCGGCCGTGGTCACGGTCGAGCTCGCAGGCTCGCTCGCACCGGCGTCAGGACTCGGCGCGCAGGATGTCGAGCGCGCCGGCCAGGTCGGGCGGGAAGGGGCTGGTGAACTCCATCCAGTGACCGTCGGCCGGGTGCGGGATGCCCAGCCGGGCAGCGTGCAGCCACTGCCGGGAGACGCCCAGCCGGGCGGCCAGCGTCGGGTCGGCGCCGTACATGGTGTCGCCGACGCAGGGGTGGCGCAGCGCCGCGAAGTGCACCCGGATCTGGTGGGTGCGGCCGGTCTCCAGCCGGATGTCGACCAGGCTGGCGGCCGGGAAGGCCTCGACCACCTCGTAGTGGGTCACCGACGGGCGCCCGCCCTGGACGACGGCGAACTTCCAGTCGTGCCTGGGGTGCCGGTCGATCGGGGCGTCGATGGTGCCGCGCGAGGGGTCCGGGTGGCCCTGGACGAGGGCGGCGTAGCCCTTCTCGACGGTGCGCTGCTTGAACGCGGCCTTGAGCGCGGTGTAGGCCCGCTCGCTCTTGGCCACGACCATCAGCCCGGTCGTCCCGGCGTCGAGCCGGTGGACGACGCCCTGCCGCTCGGCGGCACCCGAGGTGGAGATGCGGTACCCGGCGGCGGCCAGTCCGCCGACGACGGTGGGCCCCTCCCAGCCGGGGCTGGGGTGCGCGGCGACGCCGACGGGCTTGTCGACCACCACGATGTCGTCGTCGTCGTGGACGACGGTCAGCCCGGCGACCGGCTCGGGCAGGGCCGGCTCGCCCGGCGGCGGGGGCAGCTCGACCTCCAGCCAGCTACCGCCGCTGACCCGGTCGCCCTTGTCGCGGACCCGCCCGTCGAGGACGACCGCGCCCGCGTCGGCGAGGTCCGCGGCCGCGCCGCGGGAGAGGCCGAACAGCCGGGACAGCGCCTGGTCGACGCGCTGGCCCTCGAGCCCGTCGGGCACCGGGAGCGCTCGGTGCTGGCCCGCGGGGTTCGTCACGGGGTCCATTCTGACCGTCGCGGCGGGAGGGCCGGTGCAGCACCGCCAGCACGCGGCGCGTGCACCCGCGCGCCGCCCCTTCAGCCGCGCGCCGCGGCGTCGTCGCCGGTGCCCCCGCCGCTGCCGCGGGTGCCGTCGAACTCGATGCCGCGCAGCGCGAGGACCACCCCCAGCACACCCCCGCAGACGATCGCGGAGTCGGCGACGTTGAACACGGGGTAGACCTCGCCGTCGGGCGCGAACACCGAGATGAAGTCGACGACCCCGCCGCGCAGGAAGCCCGGCTCGCGGAAGACGCGGTCGACGAGGTTGCCGACCGCCCCGCCGAGCACCAGGCCGAGCGCGACGGCCCAGCCGGTGGAGAACAGCCGGCGCGCCGTGCGCACGATCACCACCGCGACGACGACCGCGACGAGCGTGAAGACGACGGTGAAGCCCTCGGCGAAGGAGAACGCGGCGCCGGTGTTGCGGGTGTGCGTCAGGTACAGCGCCCCGCCGAGCAGCCGGATGTCGGCCCCGCGCTCGATCGTGGCGACGACGAGCAGCTTGGTGACCAGGTCCAGGGCGAGCACCGCCAGCGCGAGCACGAGGAGCAGCCGGGTGCGGGGACGCCGCCCCGGGGTGCCGGTCGCCGCGACGGCGCCGTCCCGGGGGTCGCTCGGATCGGACAGGAGGGCTCCTCGGTCGATGGCCTGGCGGGGCCGGCGCGGCCGGTGGGCGCCGTCCCGACCGACCATAGCCGCGGGGGTGGAGCCTCCCTGCCGCGCACCCCGCCGGGCCGCAACTCGGAGGCGGTGTGATCCATCTCATGACGGTGTGCGACACATCTCACCACGTGGGGTGACACGTTGAGGAGCGAGCTGGCCGATGTTGGGAGAGCAGCATTTCTCCCCGAGCAGGGAAGGCCCCCGTGTCCACCGATCTCGCCCCGGCCACCGACCCCGACGTAGTGCTCGTGGGCGGTGGCGTCATGAGCGCGACCCTCGCGTCGCTGCTCGGCATCGTCGCCCCGGACTGGAGCGTCACCGTCTTCGAGTCCGGACCGGCGGTCGCCGGCGAGAGCTCCGGCCCCTGGAACAACGCGGGCACCGGACACGCGGCGCTGTGCGAGCTCAACTACACGCCCGCCGGCAAGGACGGCTCGGTCGACGTCTCCAAGGCCGTGACGATCAACGAGCAGTTCCAGGTCTCGCGGCAGTTCTGGTCGCACCTGGTCCGCTCGGGGCTGACCGGCGCACCCAAGGACTTCATCACCCCCGTCCCGCACGTCAGCTTCGTGACCGGCGAGGCCGGCCGCGCCTACATGCGCACGCGCCACGGGGCGATGTCCGCGCAGCCGGTGTTCGAGGGTCTGGAGTACACCGACGACCCCGGCGTCATGGCCGAGTGGCTGCCGCTGATGATGGCCGGGCGCCCCACCGACCAGGTGGTCGCCGCCACCCGCTCGGCCGCGGGCACCGACGTCGACTTCGGGTCGCTGACCCGGCTGCTGTTCGGCGCCGCCGAGGAGCGCGGCGTGCACGTGCACGTCAACCAGCGGGTCACCGACGTCGAGCGGCGGGACGACGGCCGCTGGACCGTGACCGTGCGCGACACCGTCAGCGGTGAGGAGCGCACGGTCCGCACCCGGTTCCTGTTCGTCGGGGCCGGCGGTGGTGCGCTGCCGCTGCTGCAGAAGGCCGCCATCCCCGAGATCCGCGGCTTCGGCGGCTTCCCGGTCAGCGGCATGTTCCTGCGGACCCGCTCCCCCGAGCTGGTCGCGGCGCACCAGGCGAAGGCCTACGGCCAGGCCGCCGTCGGCGCTCCGCCCATGTCGGTGCCGCACCTGGACCTGCGCCTCATCGACGGCGACCACTCCCTGCTGTTCGGGCCCTACGCCGGCTTCTCCCCGAAGTTCCTCAAGGCCGGATCGATGTTCGACCTGCCACTGAGCGTCAAGCCGAACAACCTGAGCTCGATGCTGGGCGTCGCCCGCACCGAGATGGCGCTGACCCGTTACCTGATCGGCGAGCTGCTCCAGACCCGCAGCGCCCGGCACGAGACGCTCACCGCGTTCGTGCCGCTGGCCCAGCAGCAGGACTGGGAGATGATCACCGCCGGCCAGCGGGTGCAGGTCATCAAGCGCGACCCCGCGACCGGCCGCGGCGTCCTGCAGTTCGGCACCGAGCTCGTCGTCGGCGGCGAGGGGACGATCGCCGGTCTGCTCGGCGCCTCCCCCGGTGCCTCGACCGCCGTCTCGGCGATGCTCACCGTGCTGGAGCGCTGCTTCCCCGACCGGATCGCCGCCTGGCGCCCGAAGCTGCAGGAGGCCATCCCCTCCTACGGCCGCCGGCTCAACGAGGACCCGACCCTCCTGGCCGAGGTCCGCGCCCAGACGATGCAGACCCTGGAGCTCAACGGCTGAGTGATCTGTCGGCCTACCGGCCGACACCGCGACCAGGTGCCGTCCCCGGAAGGCGCTGAGCCGCTGCCCGTGTCCCGGCCGGGGACCCTCCGGGCCCCGCGCCCGGTCCACCCCGGCCAGGTGCCGTCCCCGGCAGGCGCTGAGCCGCTCGCCTCTGCCTCGGGATCCCGCGGTGGCGCCGTCCGGGGCAGGGGGTCTTTCAGTCGGCCTCGGACGCGGCGCCGGTCTCGCCGCGCCAGGTGGCCAGCCGGCCGGCCCGGCTGACCGCGCGCAGCCGCCGCTCGGCCTCCGCCCGCGAGCCCCGCGTGGACACCAGCAGCGCCTGGTCGCCGCGCATGAGCCGGGTCGTCGGGCCGGGCACGAACGACCGGCCGTCCCGCACGATGAGCACCACCGCCGCGTCCTCCGGCAGTCGCAGCTCCGGCAGGTAGACGCCGTGCAGCCGCGAGCCCTCCGGCACGGTCAGCTGCATCAGCTCCGCGTCCAGCTCCTCCAGCGGGGCCGCCTCGACCTGCACGTCGCGGGGCGTGACCGGGGTGGCGATCCGCAGGCGCCGCGCGAGCCACGGCAGCGACCAGCCCTGGACGATCGTGAAGACGACGACCAGCACGAAGACCGTGTCGAAGACGGTCCTCGCCCCGGGGACCTGCATGGTCAGCGGGATGATGGCCGCGACGATCGGCACCGCCCCGCGCAGGCCGGCCCAGGAGATGAACACCTGCTGCGCCCACGGGAACCGGAACCACACCAGGCTGGCCACCACCGACAGCGGCCGGGCGAGCAGCAGCAGCGCGCCACCCACCACGAGCGCCGGCCCCACGGCGTCGGACAACCGGCCCGGCGACACGAGGAGACCCAGCAGGACGAACAGGCCGATCTGCGCCAGCGAGGCCATGCCCTCGGCGAACCCGATGCTCGCCGCCCGGTGCGGCAGCGCGGCGTTGCCCAGCACCAGGCCGCAGAGGTAGACCGCGACGAACCCGGAGGTGTGCGCCAGCGACGCCGACGAGTACGCGAGCACGCAGAGCGCCAGCGTCGCCAGCGGGTAGAAGCCGGCCACGGGGAGCGCCACCCGGCGCAGCAGTGCGGCGCCCCCGAAGCCGATGCCGACCCCGATGACGGCGCCTCCGGCCAGCTCGGCGGCCACCTCCAGGCCGACCAGCCACCACGGCAGCGTCGAGGCACCGGTGAGCGACTCGGCCAGCACGGTCACGAGCAGGATGACCGGAGCGTCGTTGAGACCGCTCTCGGCCTCCAGGGAGGCGGCCAGCCGCCGCGGGAGGGGCAGCCGCCGCAGGGTCGCGAAGACCGCGGCGGCGTCGGTGGAGCTGATGACCGCGGCCAGCAGGAGCGCGAAGCCCCAGGCGTAGCCGAGGACCAGCACGCCGACGGCCGCGGTCACCACCACGCTGACCGCGACGCCGACCGTGGACAGCGCGACCCCGGGCCCGATGGCCCGACGGACGTCGCCCCACCGCGTCGTGAGGCCGCCCTCCGCCAGGATGACGACGAGGGCGGCGTACGCCAGCGTGTGGGTGAGGCGGTAGTCCTCGAACTGGACGCCGAGGCCGCTCTCCCCGATGGCCACGCCGAGGGCCAGGTAGAGCAGCAGGCTGGGCAGTCCCAGCCGATCCGCCAGGCGGAGCGCGACGGCCGCCACGAGGACGACGACCGCACCCGCGGCGAGCGCGACGGTGACCGTCGAGTTCACCGCGTGCCCCTGTCCACCTCCGCAGTCTCCCGTACCCCGAGGCCAGTGCCGTCCTGCGACCCGGCGGCCCGGACGGCGGCCGCGGGAACCGGGTCGCGCGGGGTGGGAGAATCACGGCGTGAGCTCACCCGGCCCCTTCCGCGCGCTGCCCCCTCAGGTCGACCTGCCCGCCCTGGAGCAGGAGATCCTGGGTCGCTGGGAGGCCGACAAGGTCTTCGCCCGCACGCTGGAGGCCTCCGCCGACCGGCCGCAGTGGAACGTCTACGAGGGACCGCCGACCGCCAACGGCCGCCCCGGCACGCACCACATCGAGGCGCGCGCGTTCAAGGACGTCTTCCCCCGCTTCAAGACCATGCAGGGCTGGCACGTGCCCCGCCGCGCCGGCTGGGACTGCCACGGCCTGCCGGTCGAGATCGCCGTCGAGCAGGAGCTCGGCTTCGCCGGCAAGCCCGACATCGAGCGCTACGGCATCGCCGAGTTCAACGCCCGCTGCCGGGAGTCCGTCGAGCGGCACGTCGCGGACTTCTCCGACCTCACCCGGCGGATGGGTTTCTGGGTCGACTTCTCCACGGCCTACTGGACGATGGACCCCCACTACATCGAGAGCGTGTGGTGGTCGCTCAAGCAGGTGTTCGAGAAGGGCCTGCTGGTCGAGGACCACCGGGTCGCGCCGTACTGCCCGCGCTGCGGCACCGGGCTGTCCGACCACGAGGTGGCCCAGGGCTACGAGTCGATCACCGACCCCTCGGTCTACGTGCGGCTGCCGGTCACCGACGGCGAGTGGGCCGGCCGGGCCGACCTGCTGGTCTGGACGACGACGCCGTGGACGCTGCCCAGCAACACCGCGGTGGCGGTCAACCCCGACGTCCCCTACGTCGTCGCCCGGCGCGGGGACGACACCCTCGTCGTCGCCGAGCCGCTGCTCGCGTCGGTGTTCGGCGGGACCGACGACGTCGAGGTGCTCGCCCGCACGACCGGCCGCGACTGGGAGCGGGTGCACTACCAGCGTCCCTTCACGCTGGTCGACTTCCCCGAGGGGGAGGACGCGCACTTCGTCGTCCTGGCCAACTACGTCACCACCGACGACGGCACCGGGCTGGTGCACCAGTCGCCCGCGTTCGGCGCCGACGACCTCGCCGTCTGCCGGTCCTACGGCCTGCCGGTGGTCAACCCGATCGACGCGACCGGGCACTTCCTGGCCGACGTCCCCCTGGTGGGCGGGCACTTCTTCAAGGCCGCCGACCCCGCGCTGGTCGAGGACCTGCAGGCCCGCGGGGTGCTGTGGCGCGAGCAGCGCTACGAGCACACCTACCCGCACTGCTGGCGCTGCCACACGCCGCTCATGTACTACGCGCAGCCGTCCTGGTACATCCGCACCAGCGCGGTCAAGGACCAGCTGCTCGCCGAGAACGAGAAGACGCACTGGCACCCCGAGCACATCCAGTGGGGCCGCTACGGCGACTGGCTCCGCAACAACGTCGACTGGGCGCTGTCGCGCGACCGGTACTGGGGCACCCCGCTCCCGGTCTGGCGCAACGACGCCGACCCGCAGCGCATGGTCGTCGTCGGGTCGCTGGCCGAGCTCTCGGAGCTGACCGGCCGCGACCTGTCCGACCTCGACCCGCACCGGCCGTTCATCGACGAGGTGACCTTCACGCGGCCCGGCGAGGAAGGCACCTACCGGCGGGTGCCGCAGGTCATCGACGCCTGGTACGACTCCGGCTCCATGCCCTTCGCCCAGTGGGGCGCGCCGTACCGCAACCAGGCGGAGTTCGAGGCCGCCTACCCGGCGCAGTTCATCTGCGAGGCCATCGACCAGACCCGCGGCTGGTTCTACTCGCTGATGGCCGTCGGCACGCTCGTCTTCGACCGGAGCTCGTACGAGAACGTGCTGTGCCTGGGCCACATCCTGGCCGAGGACGGCCGGAAGATGAGCAAGCACCTGGGCAACATCCTCGAGCCCATCCCGCTGATGGACCGGCACGGCGCCGACGCCGTCCGCTGGTTCATGCTGGCCGGCGGCTCGCCGTGGTCGGCCCGCCGGGTCGGGCACGAGACGCTGTCCGAGGTGGTCCGCAAGGTGCTGCTCACCTACTGGAACACCGCCAGCTTCTTCACCCTGTACGCGGAGACCAACGGCTGGGACCCGGTGGGTGGGCGGGGGGACGGCACGGCCTCGAGCCCCACCCCGGCGCGGGCCGAGCGGCCGCTGCTGGACCGCTGGGCGCTGGCGCAGCTGGCGCAGGTCACCGAGGGCGTCACCGCCGCGCTCGAGGACTTCGACACCCAGGGCGCCGGGCGGCTGCTCGCGCAGTTCGTCGACGACCTGTCCAACTGGTACGTGCGCCGCTCGCGGCGGCGGTTCTGGGACGGCGACCCCGCGGCGCTGGCCACGCTGCACGAGGTGCTCGACGTGCTGACCCGGCTGATGGCGCCGTTCACGCCGTTCGTCACCGAGGAGGTGTGGTCCCGGGCGGTCGCTCCGGGGCTGACGGACGCGGTCGACAGCGTGCACCTGGCCTCCTGGCCGCAGGTGGACGAGGACGCCCGGGACGCCGCGCTCGTCGAGCAGGTGGCGCTGGTGCGCCGGCTGGTCGAGCTGGGCCGCTCGGCGCGCACCTCGGCCAGGGTGCGCACCCGCCAGCCGCTGGCCCGCGCCGTCGTCGCGGCGCCGGGCTGGGCGGAGCTGCCGCGGGACCTGGTGGCCGAGGTCGCCGACGAGCTCAACGTGACCGAGCTGATGGACCTCTCCGCGGTCGGCGGCGACCTGGTCGACGTGAGCGTCAAGGTCGACTTCCGCGCGGTCGGCCGCCGGCTGGGCAAGCAGGTGCAGGCGGTGGCCAAGGCGGTCGCCGCCGCCGACGCGCCGGCCCTGGTGGCCGCCTACCGCGCCGGGACGGCGTCGGTCGAGGTCGACGGGGCACCCGTCCCGCTGCAGGACGGCGACCTGGTCGTCACCGAGACGCCGCGCGAGGGCTGGACCGTCGCCAGCGGCGGCGGGCTGACCGTCGCGGTGGACCTGGAGCTGACGCCGGAGCTGGAGCGGGCCGGTCTGGTCCGCGAGGCCGTGCGGCTGGTGCAGGAGGCCCGCAAGAGCGGCGGGCTGGCCGTCAGCGACCGCATCGAGCTGTGGTGGACGGCGGACGGCTCGATGGCCCAGGCGCTCACCGAGCACGGCGAGCAGGTGGCCGACGAGGTGCTCGCCGTCCGCGTGCACGCGCAGCAGCCCGGGGACGGCGAGGGCGTCGAGGGCCCTGCCGGCTCGCGGTTCTGGGTGGCCCGCGCAGGCGCTTGAGCGGAGCGCCGGACCCCTCCGGGTCGGGGTCCCGCCGCCGAGAGCCCGGTGACGTACTGGAACGGCTCCCTGCAGGGTCCCGCCGCGGCCGTCCCGGGTCCCGCCCCGAGCTCGCGAGGGGTGGGGAGGACGGGGTCCTCCTTCAGTTGTCGCGGGCTGCCCGGCGGCGGGAGCGCTCGGTGTCGGCCAGGTGCCGCACCGGGCGGCAGGTGGCGCAGGGTGTGAAGCCGTCGGTGCGCGCCTCGACCATGGGCAGGCCGATCCCCTCGCGGCCCTCGAGGGACGGGCAGCCGGGCAGGTGGTAGCGCGGGTGCTCGTCGACGACCAGGACCTCGTCGTCGAGGTCCACCACGAGCAGCAGGTCGGTGACCTCGACGTCCTCCTCGCCGGGCTCCCCCGTCGCCGGGTCCGCGGGTGCCTCACGCGGCTCGTGGGCGCCGCGACGCGCCGGCGCGCCGTCCGCGGGGTGGCCGTTGCCGGTGGGCACCGCCGGGAACGCGGACGCCGGCTCGACCGGTGACTCCCCAGCCGGCGCCTCGTCGCTGAGCGGCTCCGGCTCCGGCGCACGCTCGGCCTCCGTCACCCGGACCGCCGTCGCGCCGGCCGGAGGGAGCGGCGCCTCCGGCGTCCGCTCCACCGGCTCGGCGGCCGGGGCGCGCTCCTCGGGCGGCACCGCCGGTTGCCGCGCCGTGCGGCGCACCTCGGGTGCCCGGGAACCGGCCGCGTCCGCCGGTGCAGGGGCCTGCGACGTGCGGCGGTCGAGGTCGTCGGCCTCCCGTGCGGTGCGCACCCGGGCCACGACGAGCAGGGCAGCGGCGAGCCCGCACGCCGCCACGCAGGCCCAGTAGAGCGCCGTCGTGCCGGTGAGGATGCCGCCGACGAAGAGGCCCAGGCCCAGCAGGACCAGCAGACCCGCAGCCAAGACCACGCGCCGACTGTAGCCGGGACCACAGCCGCGGGCCGCCACGGACCCGGGATGAGACGGACCCGGGATGAGACGGACCCGGGATGAGACGGACCCGGGATGAGACGGACCCGGGACGAGACGGACCCGGGACGAGACGGACCCGGGATGAGACGGACCCGGGACGAGACAGGGCCCCCGGACGGTGTCCGGGGGCCCTGTCTCGTCTGTCGGCGGCCCCACCCCGAGCCCTCGCGCAGCGGGGGGCCGGGGTGGCCCCGCCCTGAGCTCGCGAAGGATGGTGAGGACGGGGTCCTCTCTCAGGCGCTGGCGTGCTGGTTCTGCCGGCTGGTGGAGGCCGGCTCCGCCGAACCGCGGCTGTCGAGGTCGCGCAGGTGCGACTCGAGGTAGGAGCGCAGCCGGGTGCGGTACTCGCGCTCGAAGGTGCGCAGCTCCTCGATCTTGCGTTCCAGGCTGCTGCGCTTCTCCTCCAGCGAGCCCATGACCTCGTTGTGCCGGCGCTCGGCGTCCGCGTCGAGCGCGGCGGCCTTGGCGCGGGCCTCGCGCTCCATCGTGTCGGCGCGGGTGCGGGCGTCGTTGACCATCGAGTCGGCGCGCATCTTGGCCTCGCTGACCATCTGCTCGCTCTTGGCCCGGGCGTCGCTGACCATGCGCTCACTGTTGGTCCTGGCCGCGACCACCATCTGGTCGGCCTGGGCCTTGGCCTCGTTGACGTACTTGTCGGCGGTCTCCGTGGCCAGGGCCAGCATGCGCGACGCGCGGGCGCTGTCGTCCTCGCGGACCGGCGGGGGCGGCGGCGCGGCGGCGGGCGCCGGGGCCGGCGGCTCGGGCGCCTCGACGGCGCGCGGGGTGCGCCCGGTCGCGGAGCCCGAGCGCAGTTCGTTGTTCTCCTCGATCAGCCGCGCCAGCTCGGCCTCCACGACGTCGAGGAAGGCGTCGACCTCGTCCTCGTCGTAGCCCCGCTTGCCGATGGGGGGCTTCTTGAAGACGACGTTGTGCACGTCGGCAGGCGTGAGTGGCATCGACTTCACCTCGGGTCGGACAACGGGAACAGGGACGACGTCGGACGAGCGGCGGACGGCTCCGACCGGCCTCCGGGGCCACCGCCCCGGTCAGGGGCAACGGTCACGCGGCGCCGAGCGCGAGGCTGTCCACGATGCCACGCAGGATGTACACGGCGATCAGGAGAACCATAAACGCGAGGTCCAGGCGGATCGACCCCAGGTTGAGGGGCGGGATCACCTTCCGGATCGCCTTGAGCGGTGGGTCGGTGGTCGCGTAGACGACCTCGAGACCCGCCGCCACCAGCCCGGACGGACGCCAGCTGCGCGCCAGCACCATCACCCAGTCGACGACGAACCGTGCGAAGAGCAGCACGAGGAAGACGAGCAGGACCGACGAGAGGATGTTCCAGAAGAGAGCCACGGTCCTCGCTCGTCCAAGGGCACCCGGGGGTGCCGGTCCGGTCCTGCCACCAGTCTCAGGACTCGGCGGCGAAACCACCCTCGCGGATCCGCGCCTTGTCCTCGGCCGTCACGTCGACGTCCCGCGGGCTGAGCAGGAACACCTTGTTCGTGACGCGCTCGATGCTACCGCGCAGCCCGAACGACAGACCCGCAGCGAAGTCGACGAGCCGCTTGGCGTCGGCGTCGTCCATCTCGGTGAGGTTCATGATCACCGGCTTGCCGTCGCGGAAGCTCTCGCCGATCTGGCGGGCCTCGTTGTACGTGCGCGGGTGCAGCGTGGTGATCCGGTAGGGCTGCGGCGCCGGAGCGGGCGCGGGCGCGGGGGCCGGCTCGGGCGCGGCGGCGACCTGCTCACGGACGGCGAGGCCCGCGGCACCCACCGGGCCGGACACCGGGGTCGCCGGGCCGGGGATCGACGCGGAACCGGCGCCGGCCAGCCCGCCGACGCGAGAGGCGGTGGCGCCGCCCGGGCCGGGCGCGAGACCCAGGTTGCGGTTGGCGGCGGGACGCCGCGGCAGCGCGAGCGGCTCGGGGTCCGGCGCCGGCGGCAGGTCGGCGTCGAGGTCGACGTAGTGGCGGTCGTCGGCCCGGAAGTCGCCGTCGCGGTAGTCGGGCTCGTAGCGGTCCCCGACGTCGTAGCGGTCGTCGTAACCGTTGTCGGCGGCGTAGCCGTCCTCGGCGGCGTACCGGGAGTACCGGCGGTCCTCGAGGCGGTCGTAGTGGTCGGCGTCCGCCTGGCGGGTGTCGTACCGGCCGTAGGCCCGGGCGTCGTCGTCCTCCACGAGTCCGAGGTAGATGCCCATCTTCCGCATGGCTCCGGCCATCAGCCCTGCCCTTCTCCGTACGCGCGCGTGGCCACCCGGGCTGCTGGGACCCGTGTGACTGGTGTGACTAGTCCTCCGGGGAGGGTAGGGGCCGCGTCCCGAACAGCGCGGTTCCGACACGCACGAGGGTGCTGCCGGCCGCGACCGCCTCCTCGAGGTCCGCGCTCATCCCGGCGGAGAGGTGGCGCGCCTCCGGGTGGTCGGCCCGGACCCGCTCGGCGAGCGCGGCCAGCCGCGCGAAGGCCGGGCCCGGCTCGGCACTCCGGGGGGCGACCGCCATGAGGCCGCGCAGGACGAGGCCCTCCTCGGTGGCGACGGCGTCGCTCAGCGCGGGGACGTCGGCGGGGTCGGCCCCGCCGCGGGCGGCCAGCTCCCCCTCGGGCCCGCCGAGGTCGACCTGGATGAACACCTCGACCGGTCGACCGGTCTCCACGCCGACCCGCGCGAGCGTGCGGGCCAGCGAGACCCGGTCGACCGAGTGCACGACGGCGCCCAGGCGGGCGACCGCCGCGGCCTTGTTGCGCTGCAGCTGGCCGACGAAGTGCCAGCGCAGCGGCAGGTCGGCGAGCTCGGCGGCCTTGCCGGTGAGCTCCTGGGCGCGGTTCTCCCCGAAGTCGGCCTGGCCGAGGGCGGCCAGCTCGCGGACGGCGGCCGCGGGCCAGGTCTTGCTCACCGCCACCAGCCCCACCTCGGCGGGGTCCCGGCCCGCGGCACGCGCCGCGGCGGCGATGCGGTCGCGGACGGCCTGCAGGCGGTCGGCCGGAGAGGTCACGGCCGGATCCTCCCCCGCGCCGTGCAGGTCCGCGTGCTCGGTGACGTGCTGGAACGGCCCGCCTGCACGGTCCCGCCGCGACAGCGGGGGCCGGGGCGGGAGGGTCCGCTCAGCTGATCCAGACGACCCCGGCCTGGCGGCCGGTGACGCCGTCGCGGCGGTGGGAGAAGAGGAAGCGGTCCTCGACGGTGCACCGGGGGTCGTGCACGACCTGCCCGACGCCGGCACCGCGCAGCACCTCGGCCAGCCCGGCCCGCAGGTCCAGCCCCGGCGTCCCCCTGCGGGTGCGCACCGCCGCGGCGGGCGCCACCCGGGCCACCTCGACCTGCATCGCCCGCGGCACCTCGTAGCAGGCGCCGCAGACGGCGGGCCCGAGCAGCGCGGTCACGTCGGCGGGGCGGCTGCCCAGCTCCGCCATGGCGGCCAGCGCGGCGGGGACCACGCCGCCACGCACGCCCTCGCGCCCGGCGTGCACCGCGGCCACGACGCCGGCGGTGGCGTCGGCGAGGAGGACCGGGACGCAGTCGGCGACCAGCGCGCACAGCACCAGCCCCGGCGTGCGGGTGACGACGGCGTCGGTGCCCTCCAGCGGACCCTCGACCGGACCGTCGACGACGGCGACCCGCGTGCCGTGCACCTGGTCCATCCACACCAGCCGGTCGGCGGGGACGCCCAGCTCGCGGGCCAGCCGCTCGCGGTTGGCGGCGACGGCGACGACGTCGTCGCCGACGTGCGAGCCGAGGTTGAAGGAGTCGTACGGGGGGACGGACCGGCCGCCTCGCCGGTCGGTGACGACCCGTCGGGGTCGCACCGCCGACGAGGCGGCCGGGGCGGAGCTCACGGTGCGGTCCCGGTGCAGGGGCCCGCCACGAGCTCGCGAGTGGTGGGGGGCACGGGGGTCCCCCTACTGGCGGAGGAACTCCGGGATGTCGAGCTCCTCCTCGAAGTCCTCGTTGGACAGCGGACGACGGCCCGCGGCGGGGTTCGGGTTCGCACCCGGGACGGGCGGCAGCGGCGGCACGGTGATCCCGCCGCCGGTGGTCGGCCGGCCGGGCATCTGGGACGTCGACGGCGGGTTGGACTGCACCTGCTGCGGCTGCGCCGAGCCGACCAGCCGCTCCCCCGTCGGGACGCCGGCGACCGGCTGCGGCTGCACCACCGGCATCCGCGGGGAGGTCGGCGCGGCCACCGGGGCAGCGGCCGGCACCGAGGCCATCCCGGCGTCCTTGCGGCCCTGCGGCTTGCCGCCGTCGAAGCCGGCGGCGATGACGGTGACCCGCACCTCGTCGCCGAGGGCGTCGTCGATCACCGCGCCGAAGATGATGTTGGCGTCGGCGTGCGCGGCGTCGGAGACCAGCGAGGCGGCCTCGTTGATCTCGAACAGGCCGAGGTCCGAGCCACCGGAGATGGACAGCAGCACGCCGTGGGCACCCTCCATCGAGGCCTCCAGCAGCGGGCTGGCGATGGCCTGCTCGGCGGCCAGCAGTGCCCGGTTGTCCCCGCGCGCGCTGCCGATGCCCATGAGCGCCGACCCGGCGCCGGACATGACCGACTTGACGTCGGCGAAGTCCAGGTTGATGAGGCCGGGCGTGGTGATCAGGTCGGTGATGCCCTGGACACCGGAGAGCAGCACCTGGTCGGCGGTCCGGAAGGCGTCCATGACGCTGACGTTCCGGTCACCGAGCTGCAGCAGCCGGTCGTTGGGGATGACGATGAGCGTGTCGCACTCGTTGCGCAGCTCCTCGATGCCCGACTCGGCCTGCACGGCCCGCCGCTTGCCCTCGAAGGAGAACGGGCGGGTGACCACGCCGATGGTCAGCGCGCCGAGCTTGCGGGCGATCGAGGCGACGACCGGCGCGCCACCGGTGCCGGTGCCGCCGCCCTCGCCGGCGGTCACGAAGACCATGTCGGCGCCCTTGAGCACCTCCTCGATCTCCTCGCGGTGGTCCTCGGCGGCCTGGCGGCCGACGTCGGGCTGCGCGCCCGCGCCGAGCCCGCGGGTGAGCTCACGGCCGACGTCGAGCTTGACGTCGGCGTCGCTCATCAACAGCGCCTGCGCGTCGGTGTTGATGGCGATGAACTCGACCCCCTTGAGGCCGACCTCGATCATGCGGTTGACCGCGTTCACCCCGCCGCCGCCGATGCCGACGACCTTGATGACCGCGAGGTAGTTGTGCGGAGGTGTCATGTGGGGCTCCCGACCTCGACCCTCATCCTCAAGTAAAGCCTTATAGTTATGTCAACTGGGTCGACGCGCACGAAGTTAGGTGGGCGTTCACGGGCCCTACAAGCACCCTCCCGGGCCCGGCGTGTCGAACACGCGTGTCCCCACCGATCTCGGACGACTCGCTGGTCACACCTGCACCACAGTGGGTGACGACCCGCCTGGCCGACGTCTCAGGTCCAGGTCGAGGGCCGGGACATGCCCGGCGCCGGGAACTCGGGAAGTGATCTGCGGTGTCGGGCGTGTCGTGTCGCCGCGCGTGTCGGAGTGGGTTCCTGACGGACACGCCGAGACACCGGACGACGACCCAGCGCAGTCCCCGCTACTGCCGCGGGACGCGTCCCATCAGGAAGAACTCCTCGTTCGGCGGGATCGCCGCCCAGTGCGCCAGCCGGTTGGACAGCGCGAACAACGACACGATCGCCCCGACGTCCCACACGTCGTCCTCGGTCAGGCCCTGGCCGCGCAGCCGGTCGAGGTCGGCAGCGGTGACCGCCGCCGGGTCCACCGCCAGGCGCACGGCGACCTCGAGCACCGCGTGCAGGCGCTCCGACACCGGCGCCTTGCGCCAGTCGACGGCGACCTGGTCGGCCAGGTACGGGTCGCGGGCGCGGATCCGGGCGATCGCCCCGTGGGCGACCACGCAGTACAGGCAGCCGTTGGCCGCGCTGGTGGCGACCACGACGAGTTCCCGGTCGGCCGTGGACAGCCCCGGCGTGTCCTTGTCCATGAGCGCGTCGTGCAGCGCGAAGAAGGCGGCCGCCTCGTCCGGGCGCCAGGCCAGGGCGGCGAAGACGTTGGGCAGGAAGCCCGCGCGCTCCTCGACGTCGGCGTAGCGCTCGCGCAGCTGCTCGGGCAGCTCCTCGCGCGGGGGGACGGGGAAGCGGCTGATCGGCCCGGTGCTCACCCAGCCACCCTGCCCCGCCACGCCCGCCGCGGCCACCCACCGGGACCCGGCCCCGTCCCGGGCACCGACCCGAGCCTCGCGGCCCCGTCCCGAGGCTCGCCGCGAGCTCGCGAGCGGTGAGGAGGACGGGGTCCTCCTGTCATCGGAGGACGACCGCCGCCGGCGTGCTGACGTCGATGGTCCCGGCCGGCTCGAGCCTCCCGGCCTCCAGCTGCCCCAGCAGCGCGATCAGCGCGTCGGCCTTGTCGCGGGCCCGTTCCTCGCTCCCCCAGAGCACGGTGGTGCCGTCCTCGAGGGTGAACGTGACGTCCTCCGCGCTGGTCGCCCGGGCCTCGGCCAGGTCGACGCGGACGCCCCGCGGCAGCGCGACCAGGGCCGACAGCGCCGCTCGGGTGGCGCGGTCCTCGGGGCCGGGGTCGGCGACGTCGAGGGGCACCACGCCGACCGGCGGATAGCCGGTGACCGTGTCGAAGAGGACCCCGTCGGGGTCGACCAGCGTGCGCGTGCCGGCCTCCTCCACCACCGCGACCGGCACCCGCTCCACCACGGTGACGACGACGCTGCGCGGCCAGCCGCGGGTCACCTCGACGTCGGCCACCTGCGGCAGGCGGGCGACGCGGGCCTCGGCGGCGTCGACGTCGACGCGCAGCAGCGGCGTCCCCTCGTCGATGCCGGCGACGTCGACGACCTCGGCGGTGGTCAGCGTGCCGGCGCCGTCCACCCGCACGGTGGAGACGGCCAGCACGGGACTCCCCCACAGCAGCCACGCCAGCAGGCCGAGCACCGCGACGAGCACGCCGCCGCGGACGAGCAGCCGTCGCCGGCGGGCCGCCGGGTGGCGACTCGACGGGCGGCGGGCGACCGGACGGCGGCGGGGACGCGCCTCGGTGCCGGCCCGGGAGGACCCCCCGCCGCGCGCGCGGTCGTTGGTGGTCGTCCCCGAGCGGCTCACCGCGCAGGACCCCCCGGGCCGCCACCTTCCGGCGCGAACCGGGCTCGCAGCGCCTCGAGCACCTCCGGGCCGACCATCGAGACGTTGCCCGCGCCCATGGTGATCACCAGGTCGCCGGGCCGTGCCCGTTCGGCCAGTGCCGGGGCGGCCGCCGACCAGGACGGCTCGAAGTGCACCTGCCCGGCCGGCAGCGCCACGGCGTCGGCCACCATCGCGCCGGTGACGCCGGGGACCGGGTCCTCGCGGGCGCCGTAGACGTCCATGACCACGACCTCGTCGGCCAGGCCGAGCGCCGTGCCGAACGCGGCGGCGAACTCCCGGGTGCGGCTGTACAGGTGCGGCTGGAAGGCCACGACCACCCGGCCGGTGCCGGCGACCGCCCGCGCCGCGCGCAGCTGGGCCTCCACCTCGGTCGGGTGGTGGGCGTAGTCGTCGTAGACCCGCACCCCGCCGACGCTGCCCTTGAGCTCGAAGCGCCGGTGCACGCCGCCGAAGCGGCCGAGCCCGGTGATCAGGCCCTCGGCGGGCAGGCCCAGCTCGAGCCCGGCCAGCAGTGCGGCGGCGCTGTTGCGGGCCATGTGCTCGCCGGGCACCCGGATGGACACCCGGCCGAGCACCTCGCCGTCGAGGACGGCGGTCCAGTCGGTCGTCTCCGGCCCGACCTCGACGTCGACCAGCCGCAGGTCGCTGTCCTCGGCCGTGCCGTAGGTGCGCACCCGCGCCGGGGTGGGCACGGTGCGCAGCCGGGCCGCGCCGGGGTCGTCGGCGCACAGCACGAGGAAGCCGGCCGGGTCGATGGTCTGCAGGAAGCGGTCGAAGGCCGCTTCCACCGCGGCGAGGTCCCCGTAGTTGTCCAGGTGGTCGGCCTCGACGTTGGTGACGATCGCACCGTGCGGGGCCAGCAGCAGGAACGAGCGGTCGCTCTCGTCGGCCTCGGCGACGAAGACGTCGCCCTCGCCGGCGTGCGCGTTGCTGCCCGACTCGTTGAGGTCCCCGCCGATGGCGAAGGAGGGGTCCGCACCGCAGGCCTGCACCGCGACGGTGAGCATCGAGGTCGTCGAGGTCTTCCCGTGCGTGCCGGCCACCGCGACGCTGCGCTTGCCGGCCATCACCGCGGCCAGCGCCACCGCGCGGGGCAGCACCCGCAGGCCCCGCTCGCGGGCGGCGGCCAGC
Organism: Geodermatophilus sp. SYSU D00779; assembly: GCF_054050595.1. Taxonomy (NCBI): domain Bacteria; kingdom Bacillati; phylum Actinomycetota; class Actinomycetes; order Geodermatophilales; family Geodermatophilaceae; genus Geodermatophilus; species Geodermatophilus sp. SYSU D00779. The sequence continues at coordinate 94,161 of NZ_JBJGZQ010000003.1, read as the reverse complement.
TCGGGGTTGTCGTCGCGGATCGCGGTGGAGACGACGACGGTGTCGGCGTCCCCGAGGTGGGTCGGGTCGTGGCCGAGCTCCACCCGGGCGCCCAGGGCCCGCAGCGCCAGCAGGGTCGGGGTGTCGCGGCGGTCGCTGCCGGAGACCGGGACGCCGCGGGCCAGCAGGATCCGGGCGATGCCGCTCATCCCGGCCCCGCCGATGCCGATGAAGTGCACCGCGCCGAGCTCCTCGAGGCTCGGCACCGGGTCGGCCCACGCGGCCACCGCAGCGGCGCTCATCGCCCCGCCACCTCCAGCACGATGTCGGCCAGGCGTTCGTCGGCGTCCCGGGCGCCGGCGGCCGCGGCGTGCGCGGCGTACCGGGCCAGCGAGGCCGGGTCGGTGACCATCGGGATGACGTGCTCCTCGATCCAGGACGGTGACAGGTCGACGTCGTCCACCAGCAGTCCTCCCCCCGCCTCGACGACGGGCAGCGCGTTGAGCCGCTGCTCCCCGTTGCCGATCGGCAGCGGCACGAACACCGCGGGGAGCCCGACCGCGGACAGCTCGGCCACCGTCACCGCGCCGGACCGGCACAGTGCCAGGTCGGCGGCGGCGTAGGCGAGGTCCATGCGCTCGAGGTAGTCGACGACGACGTAGGGGGCGTGCCCGGGCGCGCGCGGCGGCACGGTCACGTCGGTGTTCTTGGGCCCGCGGGCGTGCAGCACCTGCACCCCGGCGGCGGTGAGCGCGTCGGCGGCGCCCACGGCGGCGCGGTTGAGCGAGGCGGCGCCCTGCGACCCGCCGAAGACCAGCAGCGTGGGCCGGTCGGGGTCCAGGCCGAAGGCGGCGCGGGCCTCCGCGCGGCGGGCCGGGCGGTCCAGCGTGCTGATCGCCGTCCGCAGCGGCATGCCGACGTGCTCGGCACCGCGCAGCGGCGTCCCGGGCGCGGTGACCGCGACCCGCGCGGCGACCCGCGCGCCGACCCGGTTGGCCAGGCCCGGCAGCGCGTTCTGCTCGTGCACGACGACGGGCACCCGCTCCCGGCGGGCGGCCAGGTAGGCCGGCAGCGCCACGTAGCCGCCGAAGCCGACGACGACGTCCGCGGACAGCTCGCGCAGCAGGGCCCGCGCCTCGGACACCGAGCGGACCACGCGGCCGGGCACCCGCAGCAGGTCGACGGTGGGCTTGCGCGGCAGCGGCACCGGCGGGATGAGCCGCAGGTCGTAGCCGCGGGCGGGGACCAGCCGGGACTCCATCCCCCGGGCGGTGCCCAGGCAGGTGATCCGCAACCCGCCCTGCACCGCGCCGCGGCGCAGCAGCGCGTCGGCGAGGGCGAGCATCGGCTCGATGTGTCCGCCGGTCCCGCCGCCCGCGAGGACGACGCTGACGCCCCCCCTGCTCCCCGGTTCGCTCCCGCGGGCCGTTCCGCTCCTCGCTCGTTCCCCGCTGATGGGCCTCCGCCCCTGTCCGCTCACCGCGGCCGCCGCGAGGACTCGGTGGCGCGGGCCCGGGGCGGCGGCTGCCGGCGCGCCTCGGGTACCCGGCCGCGGGCCTCCGTCGTCCGCCGCTCGCGGGCGGGCCCGCGCTCGCGCGGGGCGCGCTCCCCCGGCGGGACCGGGACGACGCGGGCGACGGTGCGTGCGCCGGGGACGGCGGTGCGGCGGGCGGGACGCCCGGACGCGCGGTCCTCGGCCGGCCGCTCGGGACGGCGGGCGCGGCGCGGGCGCACCGCGTCGACGGCCGGCTCGGGCACCGGCAGCAGCCAGCGGGACAGCCAGCCGCGCTCGGCCCCGCGCAGGTGCTCGACCGCCTCGGGCTCGGAGCGGGCGAAGCGGATGAGCAGGCCCACGATGAACAGGGTGAGCACCAGCGAGGTGCCGCCGGCGGAGACCAGCGGCAGCGTCAGGCCGGTGACCGGCAGCAGACCCACCACGTAGCCCATGTTGAGCGCCGCCTGGCCGACCAACCACACGGTGATCGCCACGCAGGCCAGCTGCACGAAGCGGTCGCCCGTGCGCCGGGCGATCCGGAAGCCGGCCCAGGCCAGCACGCCGTAGAGGGTGACCACGACCAGGCAGCCGAGGAAGCCGAGCTCCTCGCCGATGATCGCGAAGATGTAGTCGGACTCGGCCTCGGGCAGCAGGTTCCACTTCATCGCGCTGTTGCCCAGCCCCACGCCCCACAGCCCGCCGGTCGCCAGCGCGTAGAAGCCGCGGATGGCCTGGAAACCGGTGTCGGACGGGTCGGCGAACGGGTCGAGGAACGAGGTGACCCGCTCCATGCGGTACGGGGCGACGGCGACCATGAGGGCCACGGCCGCGACCCCGGCGGCGAAGAACGCGGCGAACCAGCGGCGCGGCAGGCCGCCGGCCCACAGCAGGCCGACCAGCACCAGGCCGAGGCTGACGACCCCTCCGAAGTCCGGCTCGAGGATGAGCAGGAGCGACAGGACGGTGAACACCGGCAGCAGCGGGACCAGCAGCGTCCGGACGGTGAGGAAGCGGTCGCGCATCGCCAGGATGTGCGCACCCCACAGCGCGAACACCAGCTTGGCCAGCTCCGAGGGCTGGAAGTTGGTGAAGCCCAGGTCGATCCAGGCCCGGGAGCCGTTGAGCTGCATGCCGATGCCGGGGACGAGCACGGCGACCAGCAGCACCGCCGCGACCAGCAGGGCGATCGGCGCCCAGCGGCGCACCAGCCCGACCGGCAGCCGCACCGCCACCAGCAGCGCGCCCAGGCCGATGAGGGCGAAGACGACCTGGTCGACGCCGGGCCGCCAGGCGGGCTGGTCGTTGAGCGCGGCCTCGATCGCGGAGGCGGAGAAGACCATGACCAGGCCGATGGCCAGGAGCATGCCGGCCGCGCCGACGACCAGCTGGAAGCTGGTCATGGGGCCGTCGAGCCAGGGCGGCGGCGCGAACCGGCGGACCGGCGTCCTGCGCCCGGTCCCCCCGGTCCGGCGCCGTCCGGGAACGGTCGGGACGCCGGAGGACTCCATCCGGTCATCGTGACCGCTGGCGCGGGTCTCCCGGCGCACCGTGGGGGCGTGTCGCAGTGGTGAGGTGCTGGAACGGCCGTCCTTCAGCAGAAGGACCCCCTGCCCCCGACACTCGCGAGCTCGCGCCGGGACCCTGCAGGGGGCCGACGCGGCGTGGGGGGAGGGTGGTCCTGCTTCACAGGCCCGCGATGGCCAGCCAGTCGGCGTAGAACAGGCCCAGCCCGAACGCGACCGACATCCCGGTCACCAGCCAGAACCGGACGATCACCGTGTTCTCGGTCCAGCCGGCCAGCTCAAAGTGGTGGTGCAGCGGGGCCATCCGGAACACCCGGCGGCGGGTGGCGCGGAAGAAGGCCACCTGGATGACCACCGAGAGCGTGACCGCGACGAACAGCCCGCCGAGCACGACGAGCAGCAGCTCGGTGCGGGTCACCACGGCCAGGCCGGCCAGCAGCCCGCCGAGCGCGAGCGAGCCGGTGTCGCCCATGAAGATCCGGGCCGGGCTGGTGTTCCACCACAGGAAGCCCAGGCAGGCGCCGAGCCCGGCGGCGGCGACCAGGGTGACGTCGAGCGGGTCGCGCACGATGTAGCAGCCCTCCATCAGCTCGCTGGTGCAGTCGTGGGTGAACTGCCAGAACGAGATGATCGTGTAGGCGCCGCAGACCATCGCCGAGCAGCCGGCGGCGAGCCCGTCGAGACCGTCGGTCAGGTTCACCGCGTTGGAGAACCCGGCGATGAACAGGTAGGCCAGGACCACGAAGCCGATCGACCCGAGGAACAGCGGGTCGATGTCGCGGACGTAGGAGACGAACTCCGAGGCCGGGGTGATGCCGGCCTCGTCCGGGAAGTTCAGCGCCAGGACGGCGAAGGCCACGCCGACCACCAGCTGACCGACGAGCTTGGCGGTCTTGTTCAGCCCGAGGCTGCGCCGGAAGCGGATCTTCAGGTAGTCGTCGAGGAACCCGACGGTGCCCAGGCCCACCATCAGGAGGAGCACGAGCAGCCCGCTGGCCGACGGCCCGCGGCCGGGCTGGTCGATCAGGAACAGGTGGGCGATGAAGTAGCCCCCGACGGTGGCCCCGACGATGACGGTGCCGCCCATGGTGGGCGTGCCCTTCTTCGCCAGGTGGCTCTCGGGCCCGTCGTCGCGGATCTCCTGGCCGAAGCCCTTGCGGCGGAACAGGTGGACGGCGACCGGCGTGGCCAGGATCGAGATGATCAGCCCGAACGCGGCCGCGATCAGGATCGACCTCACGTGCCTGCCCCGGTGTCGAGCAGGTCGGCCGCGAGCACCTCGAGCCCGTAGGACCGGCTGGCCTTCACCAGCACGACGTCACCGGGCACCAGCACCTCCGTGAGCAGTTCCCGGGCGGCCGCCCGGTCGGGCACGCGCACGGCGCCCCTCTCCGTGTCGCAGTCCTCGCGAGCACCCGCGGCGAGCGCTCCGTCGGCTATCCCCACCGCATCCGGGCCGACGGCCACGACGAGGTCCACCCCGGCGGCCACGGCGTCCCGACCCAGCCGCTCGTGCTCCTCGGCGGCGCCGGGGCCGAGTTCGGCCATCGCCCCGAGCACGGCGACCCGGCGCCGCGCGGGCAGCCCGGCCAGCGCGGACAGCGCGGCGCGCATCGACTCGGGGTTGGCGTTGTAGGCGTCGTTGACCACGGTCACGCCGTCGTCCCGGCGGGTGACCTCCATCCGCCAGCGGCTGCGCGGCACGGCGGCCGACAGCGCGCCGGCGACGTCCTCCGGTGTCATCCCGGCGGCCAGCGCGGCGCCGGCGGCCGACAGGGCGTTGGCGACCTGGTGGGCGCCGACGACCTGCAGCCGCACCGCCGCGCGGACACCGCCGGTGACCAGCGTGAAGCCGGCCCGGCCGGCCTCGTCGAGGACGACGTCCTCCGCGCGGACGTCGGCGTCCGGCGACCGGCCGGTGGTGACGACGCGGGCCCGGGTCCGCGGCGCCATGCCGATCACCCGCGGGTCGTCGGCGTTGAGGACGGCGGTGCCCTCGGCCGGCAGCGCCTCGACCAGCTCGCCCTTGGCGACGGCGATCCCGTCGGCCGAGCCGAACTCGCCCAGGTGCGCCGAGCCGACGTTGAGGACGACGCCGACGTCGGGGCGGGCCACCCGGCACAGGCGGGCGATGTGACCCCGCCCGCGCGACCCCATCTCCAGCACGAGGAAGCGGGTGTCCTCGTCGGCGTCGAGCACGGTGAGGGGCAGGCCGATGTCGTTGTTGTACGAGCCCGGCGGGCTGACCGTGGGGCCCGCGGTGGCCAGCACCTGGCCGAGCAGGTCCTTGGTGCTGGTCTTGCCGGAGGAGCCGGTGATCCCCAGGGTGGTCAGCCCCCCGTCGGCCAGCCTCGTGTGCACCGCGGCGGCCAGCCGGCCGAGCGCGGCGACCGGCTCGTCGACGACCACGCAGGGCAGCGCGTCGTCGGGGCGGGTGCTCAGCGCGGCGACCGCGCCGGCGGCCGCGGCGGCACCGAGGAAGTCGTGCCCGTCGACCCGCTCCCCCGGCACGGCGACGAACAGGTCGCCGGGCGCCACGGCGCGGGAGTCGACGGTGACGCCGGTGACGGTGCCGTCGCCGCGGGTCAGCCGGCCACCGACCGCCTCGGCCACCTCGGCCAGGGTCATCTGGATCACGCTGGGGGCTCCACTCCGGCCGGCGCGCACCGCGCCAGGGCCTCGCGCAGCACGGCGCGGTCGTCGAACGGGTGCAGGGTGCCGGCCACCTCCTGGCCGGTCTCGTGGCCCTTGCCGGCCACGAGGACGGCGTCGCCGGGCCGGGCGCGGGCGACGGCGGCGGCGATGGCGGCGCGGCGGTCGCCGATCTCCAGCACGTCGCCGCGCCGGTCCGCGGGGACGCCGGCCAGCATCGCCGCGCGGATGGCGGCGGGGTCCTCGGATCGGGGGTTGTCGTCGGTGACGACCAGCAGGTCGCTGGCGCGGGCCGCGGCCTCCCCCATCGCCGCCCGCTTGCCCGGGTCGCGGTCGCCGCCGCAGCCCAGCACGGTGATCACCCGGCCCGGGGTCGAGGCGCGCAGCGCGGCGAGCGCCGTGGCGACGGCGTCGGGGGTGTGCGCGTAGTCGACGACGGCGACGAACGGCTGGCCGGCGTCCACCGGCTCCATCCGGCCGGGCACCACCGTCCCGGCCAGCCCGGTCAGCGCCGTCTCGACCGGGACGCCGACCGCGTCGAGCAGCGCCACGGCGAGCACGGCGTTGGCGACGTTGAACCGGCCGGGCAGCCGCACCCGGGCCGGCCAGGAGCGCCCGTCCGGCCCGGTCAGCGTGAACGCCGTCCCGCCGGTGGGGGCGGGGACGAGGTCGGTCGCCGTCCAGTCGGCGTCGGCGCGCTCGATCGAGACGGTGACCGCGCGGCCGCCGAGCATGTCGGCCAGCCGCCGCCCGTGCGCGTCGTCGACGTCCACCACCTCGACGGCGGCGCGGCCGTCGAAGAGGCGGGCCTTGGCCTGGAAGTAGTCCTCGAGGTCGGTGTGGAAGTCCAGGTGGTCGCGGCCGAGGTTGGTGAACCCGGCCGCGGCGAACGGGATGCCGCCGACCCGGCCGAGCACCAGGGCGTGGCTGGAGACCTCCATGACCACCGTCTGCACGCCGGAGTCGACCATCCGGGCCAGCAGCGCGTGCAGGGCGGGGGCCTCCGGCGTCGTCCGCACGCTGGGCAGGGTGGTGACCGTCGGCGTCCCGTCCGGGGCCGAGCCGCGGGTGCGGGTCTCCACGGTGCCCACCAGGCCGGTGCCGCGGCCGGCGGCGACCAGGCCCGCCTCGACCAGGTAGCTGGTCGTGGTCTTGCCGTTGGTGCCGGTGATCCCGATGACCTGCAGTCGCCGGGCCGGCTCCCCGTAGACGCGGGACGCGACCGCACCGAGCAACCCGCGGGGGTCGTCGACGACGCACACCGGCAGGCCGGTGGCGGCGGCCTCGTCGCGGCCGGTGGGGTCGGTGAGGACGGCGACCGCGCCGCGCGCCGCGGCGTCGGCGGCGTACCGCGCTCCGTGGGTGCGGGCGCCGGGCAGGGCGGCGTAGAGGTCCCCGGGGCCGACCTCCGCCGACGCCAGCGTCACGCCGGTGACCGAGGTGCCGGGGTCGCCCTGGACGGGCGGGCCGAGCAGGTCGGCGAGGTCGGCGAGGGTCAGCGCGTCGGTCCCCGTCGACCGGGGCGTCGTCTCCCTCCCGCTCTCGCTCACGGGACTCCAATCTACCGGCGGGCCGCTCGCGGCCCGCCGCCCACACGCGGAGGGCGCTCCACCGCCGAGCCCGGTGACGTGGTGGCCGCCCCCTGCGGTGTCCCGCGCCGGCCCGGTCCAGGGGTTCGCCGCGAAGCCGGTGACGAACGGGAACGGCCCCCTGCAGGGCCCCGCCGGGAGCCTGCGAGCGGTGGGGGGCAGGGGTCCTTCTACTCCGGGCCGGTCAGCACGAAGTCGGGGCGGGGCGTCCCCGACGGCACGATGCCGTCGGCGGTCAGCGCCTGGCGCATGACGTCGGCGAAGACCGGGGCGGCCACCTGGCCGCCCTCCTCGTTGCTGGTGGGCCGCTCGAGGTCGACGGCGACGACGTACTGCGGGTCGTCGGCCGGGGCGAAGCCGACGAACGTCGTCACGTAGCCGCCGCCGGCGTAGCAGTTGCACGTGGGGTTGGCCCGCTGCGCGGTGCCGGTCTTGCCGGCCACCCGGAAGCCCTCGACCTGCGCCAGCGGGGCGGTGCCGCCGGGCCCGACGACGGCCTCGAGCATGTGGGTGACACCGTCCGCGGTGGCCTCGCTGAGCACCCGCGTGCTCTGCGGCGCCGGGGTCGGCTCGCCACCCACGGCGGAGACGATGCGCGGCGGGATGCGCACCCCGCCGTTGGCGATCGCCTGGTAGACCGAGGCCATCTGCAGCGTGGTCACCGAGACGCCCTGCCCGATCGGCACGTTGGCCGAGCGGCTCTCGGTCCAGTCCGCGGAGTCCTGGAGGATGCCGGCGCTCTCGCCGGGCAGCTCGATGCCGGTGGTGCTGCCCAGGCCGAAGGCCCTCAGGTACTCCTCGAGCTTCTCGTCGCCCACCTCGCGGGCCAGCATGATCGTGCCGACGTTGCTGGACTTGGCCAGGATGCCGGTGACCGTCCAGTCGATCGGCTGGTGGTCGTGGGCGTCGCGCACGATCCTGTCCCCGGCCCGGATGTGCCCGTCGACGCTGAGCACCGTGTCCGGCGTGGCCTTCCCCTCCTCCAGGGCCGCCGCGAGCGTGACCGCCTTGAGCACCGAGCCGGGCTCGAAGACGCTGGAGACGAGCGGGTTGCCCAGCAGCTCCGGATCGGTCCGCGAGTAGTTGCCGGGGTCGTAGCCCGGGCAGGACCCCATCGCGGCGACCTGACCGGTGTGCACGTCGAGGACGACGGCCGAGGCGCGGGCGGTGGCGCCGTCCTGGCAGGCCTCCTGCAGCCGCTGCTCGGTGACGAACTGCAGGTCGGAGTCGATGGTCAGCTCGACGGTCCGGCCGTCGACGGCGGGCGTGGACTCGTCGATGCCCGAGGGGATCGGGTGCCCGCCGCTGCCGACCTCGACCCGCCGCTCCCCCGGCGTGCCGGCGAGCTGCTCGTCGAGGGTCTGCTCGACGCCGGCCAGCCCCTGGCCGTCGCGGCCGGTGAACCCGACGACCTGCCCGGCGACCGACCCGGCGGGGTAGCGGCGCACCGGGTCGTCCTCGGAGAAGATCCCGGCCAGCCCGAGCTCGTCGACGGCGTCGACGGTCTCCGGCGGTACCTGCGAGGCCAGGACGACGTAGCGGCCGTCCTCGGAGAGCAGGTCGGTGAGCTCGGAGACCGGGACGTCGAGCAGCGTGGTCAACGCCAGGGCCGTGCGCTCCGGGTCGGCCACCAGGGTCGGGTCGGCGGTGACGCGGAACGCCTCGGCGGTGTAGGCCAGCGGGTTGCCGTCGCGGTCGACGACCGAGCCGCGCAGGGGGGCGATGTCCTGGACGCGGATGCGGTCCTGGGTGGCCGCCAGGGCGTACTGGCCGCTGTCGACGCCCTGCAGCAGCCACAGCTTGCCGGTGATGACCAGCAGCGGGACGACGACGAGGACGAACCCGACGCTGTAGCGGCGGCGGCTGGTCCGCAGCACCCCGGGCACCCGACGGCTGCCGGGGGCACGGCGGGAGGTGAACGCGCCGGTCGCACCGCCGCGCAGCGGGGCACGGTCGGCGGGACGCCGGCGGGGGGCGGGCGGGCGCGGTGGGGTCGGCACGGTCAGTCCCCACCCCCGGCCACCGGCGGTGCGGGCAGCTTCGGGACCTCGCTGGGCTCCGGGTCCTCGGCCGGCACCGCCTCGCCGCGCAGGGTGACGCTGCCGTCCTCCCCGACGACCAGGTAGGCGGCCGGGCCGGCGGGCACCATGCCGGCCTCGCGCGCCGCGCGCGCCAGCTCGGCGGGCGTGCCGCCGGCGATCACCTGCTGCTCCAGGCGCTGCACCTCCTGGGCGCGGTCCTCGTTGGCGGCGGCGAGCTGGGTGGCCTTGAGCGAGTTGACCGCGATGGCGGTGTTGAGGAACAGCAGTCCCAGCGTCGTGGCCACCAGCAGGGTGACGACGAGCAGCACGAAGGACGCACGGTGGGCGCCGACCGCGCTGCGCAGCCGGGACGCCGGCGAGCCGGAGGTGCTCCGGGGCGCCGGGCCGGGCGCCTGGGTCGGGCGGGCGGCGGTGCGGCTGCGCAGCGAGCCGGTGCGCACGGGGGCGGTGTGGGTGCCGGCGGGGCGCGCGGGCGCCGGGGCGGCGGTCCGCGCGGTGCGCGAGTCGGCAGCCGGCCGCTCGCCGGTCGCCGGCCGCTCCGAGACAGCCGGCCGCTCGCCGGTGGCTCGGGGGGCCGGGCGGACGGCGGTGAGCGGGGGCGGGGTCCGGCGGCCGGGGCGGTCCCCGGACGGGTTCCCCGCCGCGCGGGCGGTGGCGCTCATGCGGCCTCCTCACCGTCGCTGGTCGGCCGCGTCCGCGGCCCGTGCGTCGTCCTCCTCGTCGGGCACGACGTGCCTGCCGCCGCGGCGCTCACGCGGCCCGCCGGATGCGCTCGGCGGCCCGCACGCGGGCCGATGCGGCCCGCGGGTTGGCCGCGACCTCCGCCTCGGAGGGCGCCTCGCCGCCGCGGGTCAGCAGCCGCAGCGTCGGGCCCAGCTCGGGGAGGGGTACCGGCAGGCCGGGCGGCGTGCGGTCCACCGCACCGGCGGCGAGGGTCTGCTTGACGATGCGGTCCTCGAGGGAGTGGAAGGTGATCACGGCGATGCGGCCGCCGACGGCGAGCGCCTCGAGTGCGGCCGGCAGCGCCCGCTCGAGCACGCCGAGCTCGTCGTTCACCTCGATGCGCAGCGCCTGGAAGGTCCGCTTGGCCGGGTGGCCGCCGGTGCGGCGGGTGGCGGCGGGGATCGAGTCGCGCACCAGGTGCGCCAGCCGCTCGGTGTGCGTGAACGGCGCGCGCTCGCGCTCGCGGGCGATGGCCTGCGCGATGCGGGTGGCGAAGCGCTCCTCGCCGTAGACGCGCAGCACCCGGGCCAGGGCGGCGGCGGGATAGGTGTTGACGACGTCGGCGGCGGTGCGCGGCGCCGACGGGTCCATCCGCATGTCCAGCGGCGCGTCGGCGGCGTAGCTGAAGCCGCGGTCCGGGCGGTCGAGCTGCAGCGAGGAGACCCCGAGGTCGAACAGGACCGCCTGGACCTCGGTCAGGCCGAGCCGGTCGAGGACCTCGGGCAGCTCGTCGAAGACGGCCGGGACGACGGTGGCCCGGTCGGCGACGCCGGCGTCGGTGAGCCGGCGGGCGGCCTCGGCGCGGGCGTCGGGGTCGCGGTCGAGGCCCACCAGCCGCAGCCCGGGGTGGGCGCGCAGCAGGGCCAGCGAGTGCCCGGCCAGGCCGAGGGTGGCGTCCACGAGGACGGCGCCGTCGGCGGCGCAGGCCGGGGCCAGCAGGTCGGTGACCCGGTCGAGCAGCACGGGCACGTGCACCGGGGACGCGCCCTGCCCTCCCGGTGCCGGCTCCGTGCTGCTCATCGTCGGCGGCTCCTGAACGGGGTCGGGGCGCCCTCGGGGGCGCGGGGGCCCGTCCATGGTGGGGCTGGTCGGCGGTCGGCGGGCGGAGCGCGGCGGCGTTTCGGCGGGGTCGGGGCGCGCTCCTGGGGCGGGTGGGGCGCGGTGGGGACCGTGTGACCGCCCGGCCGTCCCGTGGGGTGCCGTGGGGTCCCGGCCCGGGGGACGCGCCCGGCCCGCCCCCCGCGGGGTCCGCCTGGCGCCGGGGAAGTACGTCAGGTGGAGCCCCGCGGGGACGGGCGGGCCCGCGCCGGTGGGGACCGGCGGCGCGCCCGGTGGGCGGTGCGTCTCCTCCGGCGCCGTGTGGGTCCGAGCCGCGGGGAAGGTGGCTCGGGCCTGCCCGGTCGAGCCGCGGGGAAGTCGGCTCGGTCGGGGGGTGGGGCCCGGAGGGGTCGGAGGGGCGGGACGTCGGCTCAGGAGAGGGTGGGCATCCCCTCGCTCTCCATGTCGGCGTAGATGGCCTCCTGCTCGGCCACGTAGGCCTCCCAGGTGGCGGCGTCCCAGATCTCGAAGCGGGTGTCGACACCGACGACGACCACGTCGCGGTCGAGGCCGGCGTACTCGCGCAGGTTGGCGGGGATGGTGATGCGGCCGGTCTTGTCCGGCTCGACCTCGACCATCGACCCGAAGCTCATGCGCGCGCGCATGCGGGCGGCGGCGGTGTCGGAGGGCGCCATCGCGGCGGCCGCGGCGCTCTGCTCGGCGACCCGGGCCATGGTGAGGCCGTAGATGCAGCGCTCCTGGCCCTTCTTGATCACCATGCCGTCGGCCACCTGCTCGCGGAAGCGGACGGGGAGTGCGAGCCGGCCCTTCTCGTCGAGGCGCAACGGGTAGCTGCCGACGAACACCGGATCACCTCCCCCATCGGTCCTCCTCGCACTCCGGGGCGCCCCCGGGACGGGCCGTACCTCCCCACCGAGCCACACAGTAACCCACTCCGCCCCACCGGACACCACTCGACACCATGTCGTGATCGACCCTCCCCACCGCCGCTCTCGCAGGTCAGCGGCCCGGACGCGGGCCCCGGCCGCGAGGTGGGGCGCGGTGGGGTGCCGTCCCCCCGCGCCCCACCAGCGGAGCCCTCCGGGAGAGCCCGGCGCGGGGTCCGGTGGGGAGCCGGAACGGGCCGGGTGGGCGTGTGCGACGCCACGCCCGGGAGGCGTCCCGGCACGTAACGTTGATGACGTGACCGAGCTCGCGAGGTCACGCACGGGCAGGGCACCGCCGGACACGCGGCCGACGAGCGCCGGCGAGGAGACCCCGTGACCGAGCTCGCGAGGTCGCGCACGGACACAGCACCGTCGGACACGCAGCCGACGAGCGCCAGCGAGGAGGTTGCGTGACCGAGGTGACCCCGACGACCGCGGACACAGCGGTCCCGGTCGACGTCGCGGCGGAGGGCGCCCGCATCGCGGCGAACATGGCGCGGGTCGTCCACGGCAAGCCCGACGTCGTCCACCTCTCACTGGTCGTGCTGCTGGCCGAGGGGCACCTGCTGGTCGAGGACGTGCCCGGCGTCGGGAAGACCACGCTGGCCAAGGCGCTGGCCGCCTCGGTGGACGCGAGCGTGCGGCGCATCCAGTTCACGCCCGACCTGCTGCCCAGCGACGTCACCGGGGTGTCGGTCTACGACCAGGAGACGCGCGAGTTCGAGTTCAAGCCGGGGGCGGTGTTCGCCAACATCGTGGTGGCCGACGAGATCAACCGGGCCTCCCCCAAGACCCAGTCGGCGCTGCTGGAGTGCATGGCCGAGCGGCAGGTCACGGTGGACGGCGTCAGCTACGAGCTGGCCCGGCCCTTCCTCGTCATGGCCACGCAGAACCCGATCGAGATGGAGGGCACCTATCCCCTCCCGGAGGCCCAGCGCGACCGGTTCACCGCCCGGGTCTCCATGGGCTACCCCGACCGCGAGGCCGAGCTGGCGATGCTCGACGACCTGGTGACCACCGACCCGCTCACCACGCTGACCCCGGCCACCGACGCGGCGGGGGTCCGTGCGCTGGTCGCCGCCGTCGGCCGGCTGCACGTCTCCGAGGCCGTGCGCCGCTACGTCGTCGCGCTGGTCGAGGCCACCCGCCGCTCCCCCGACCTGCGGCTCGGCGCCTCGCCGCGCGCGGGCCTGCAGCTGCTGCGGACCGCCCGCGCCACCGCGGCGCTGGCCGGCCGCGACCACGTGCTGCCCGACGACGTGCAGGGCATGGCCGTGCCGGTGCTGGCGCACCGCCTGCTGCTCACCCCCGACGCCGCCGCCTCGCGTCGCACCGCCGAGCAGGTGGTGGCCGACCTGCTGAGGACCGTGCCCGTCCCCCGCGGACGCTGAGGTGGCCGGCCCGGTCGCCACCGCGCTGGCGAGCCTCACGCTGCGCGGCCGCTGCCTGGTCGCCGCCGGGCTCACCCTGCTGCTGCTCGGCGTGCTGCTGGGTGAGCAGCCGCTGGTGCAGGTGGCGGTCTTCGTGCTGGCGCTGCCGCTGCTGTCGGCCGTGGCCGTCGCCCGGCACCGCTTCCGGGTGGCCTCCCGCCGCACCGTCACCCCCGCCCGGCTGCCCCGCGGGCGGGACGCCGAGGTGCAGCTGGAGCTCAGCAACGCCGGCCGCGGCACCGGCGGGCTGTGGCTGCTCGCCGAGACCCTGCCGCGGGAGCTGGGGCCGACCCCGCAGTTCGTCGTCGACCGGCTGCCCGGCGGACGCTCCACGACGCTGCACTACCGCGTGCACGGCGGACGACGCGGCCGCTACCGGCTCGGACCGCTGAAGCTGCGGCTCGTGGACCCCTTCGGCCTGGTGCTGCGCAGCGTCGTGGGCACCGACAGCGCCGCGCTCGTCGTGGTCCCGCGGGTGGTGCCGCTGGGCCCCGGCGGCCCGGGGGGCGGGCACGGCGCCGGCGGCTCGGGGGCGCGCCGCTCGCTCGCCGTCCACGGCGAGGACGACGTGAGCACCCGGCCCTACCGGCAGGGCGACGACCTGCGGAAGGTGCACTGGCGGGCCACCGCACGCACCGGGGAGCTCATGGTGCGGCTGGAGGAACGGCCGTGGCGCGCGCAGGCGACCCTGCTGCTCGACACCCGGGCCCGCGCCCACCTGGTCGCCCGGCCCCTGCCCGCCGACCGCCGGGCTGCCCCTCCCGGCCCGGACACGCCTCCGGCGGACAGCTTCGAGTGGCTCGTCGAGGCGGCGGCCAGCATCGGCACCGAGCTGCTCGCGCGCGGCGCCACGCTGCGGGTGGTCACCGAGGGCGCCGAGCTGACCGGCGCCGACTCCGGCGCGGGGCTGGGCGGCGAGGAGCTGCTGGACCGGCTCGCGGGGGTGGTGCCGTCCCGGCTGGCCGGCCTGGACCCCGGCCTGGCGCTGCTCACCCGTGCGGCCGGCGAGGGCCCGGTCGTCGCGCTGCTCGGCGCGATCGGCCCGGACGAGGCCGCCGAGCTGGTGCGGGTGCGCTCGGGCCCGGCCACCGACCTCGCCGTCCTCACCGACGTCGGCAGCTGGGCCGAGGTCGAGGCCGCCCGCCGCCGGCGGCCGGTCGGCGCGGGGGCGCGCGCGGAGCTGACCCGCCAGCAGGAGGCGGCGGCGGACCTGCTGCGTGCCGGCGGCTGGCAGGTGGCCGTCGCGGGCGCCGGCGACACGGTCGCCGACGTGTGGGCCCAGGTGGCCCGGCCCGGCGTCCTGCAGGTCGGCGTCCGATGAGCGGCGACACCGCGCGCGACCTGCTGCGCGACGCCGGGACGACGCTGGCCGCCGCGGTCGCCACCGCCCTCGGCGCCCTCGCCCTGGTGCCGGTCTTCGCCGACGCCGACTGGCGGCCGCCCGTGCTCGCGGCGGTCGTCGCGGTCGCCGCGGGCGGCCTGCTGCTGCGGGTGGCCGGTGCCGCGCTGGCCGACCGGCTGACCCCCGACGGCGCGGCCCCCGGCTGGTGCACCGCGCTGGTCGCCCTCGCCGTCCCGTTCGGCCAGCTGGTCGTGCTGGCCTGCGTCCTCACCGCGCTGTTCGCCCCGGACCAGGCGTGGGGCGGCTGGCTGCCCACCGGCGGCAGCCTCGGCGACCTCGGCACGGTCATGGCCGAGGGCACGGTGGAGATGGCCGAGCAGGCCACGCCCGCCCTGCCGCTGACCGGGCTGGTCGCGCTCACCACGCTGCTGGCCGGCCTGGTCGCGGTCGCCGTGGACCTGGTCGCCGTCGGTGCGCGGCAGCCGGCGCTGGCCGGGCTGGGGCTGCTGGTCCTGTTCTGCGTGCCGGTGAGCACGGTGACCGGGTCGATCGGTGTGCTGCCGGTGGCCGCACCGGCCGCGGGGCTGACGCTGCTGCTCTTCGCCGACCAGCACCGGCGGCTGGGCCGGCGCTCGCCGGGGGGACGGCGCCCGCTGCTGGGGGCCGGGACGCTGACCGCCGTCCGGACCGGGGCGGCGGCCGTGGTGCTGGGCCTGGTGGTCGGCGCCGTCGTCCCCACGCTGAGCGAGGGCAGCTTCTCGGGCGGCTTCGGCCCCGGTGGAGGCGGCGGCTCGACGGGGACCGCCCTCGACCCGGCCGCGGCCCTGCAGGGCCAGCTGACCCGCGACGAGCCGGTCGACCTGCTGCGGCTCAACGCCTCGGTGCCCGACCCCGGGTACCTGCGGGTCGTCGCGCTGGAGGTCTACGACGCCGCGGAGGGCTGGACGGTCGGCAACCTCGACGGCGAGACCGACGTCGCCGATGAGGCCGAGCTCGCCGCCCTCCCCGGACGGCGCGGGGGCCGGCCGGTCGACGCGCTGGTCACCGCCCTGGGCCACCAGGACCGCTTCCTCCCGGTGCTGTACGCGCCGGTGTCGGTCGACGTGGCCGAACCCGACCGCTGGCGCTTCGACCCGGGCACCGGCACGGTGTTCGGCCGCGACGTGTCGACCGCCGGGCAGACCTGGTCGGTCGCGGCGATCGAGCCGCGCCCCACCGCCGAGGAGCTCGCCGAGGCCCGCCCGCTGCCGCCGGGGCTGCCGCTGGTGCAGCGCTACACCGCCCTGCCCGACCTCGACCCGGGCGTCGACGAGCTGGTCGCCACGCTGACCGCCGGGGCGCAGACCCCCCAGGAGCGGGTGCGGGCCGTCTACGAGCACTTCACCGACCCGGCCAACGGCTACGAGTACTCGCTGTCCACCGCGCCGGGCACCAGCGGCGACGACCTGGCCGACTTCCTGCGGCTGCGGCAGGGCTACTGCGAGCAGTACGCCGGGGCGATGGCGGCGCTGGTCCGGGCGGCCGGCGTCCCGGCGCGGGTGGTGCTCGGCTACACCCCCGGGACGGTGCAGCCCGACGGCAGCCGGCTGATCACCAGCGACGACGCGCACGCCTGGGTCGAGGTCTACTTCGACGACCTGGGCTGGGTCCCCTACGACCCGACCCCGATCGACACCGACCGCGCCGTCGAGCTGCCGTGGGCGCCGCGGCCGCAGGACCTGGAGGTCGACCCGCGCACCGACCCGACTGCCGCGCCCCTGCCCGCCCCCACGGTCCCGACGCCGCAGGCGCAGCCGACCCCGCAGGGCGTGCCGGTGCCGCAGGCCACGCCGCAGCAGGCCGACTCGTGGGTGCCGGCCGCCCTGCGCACCGCGGGCGTCGTCCTCGCCGTCCTGGCGCTGGCGGCGGTGCCGGCCGGGCTGCGGGTGCTGCAGCGCCGCCGCCGGCTGGCCACCGGCAGTCCGGCGGCGCTGTGGGACGAGCTCGCCGCCACCGCGCTGGACCTCGGCCGGACCGCCGACCCGGCCCGGACGCCGCGGCAGGTGGCCGAGGCCCTGGCCGAGGCGGCCGAGCCCGGCGGCGGCGCGCACCGGCCGGGCCGGCGCGCGGTCGCGGGGGCCGGGGTCGCCGCGGCGGTCGCCCGGCTGGCCCGGGCCGAGGAGGCGGCCAGCTACGCCCGCCCCGGCAGCGTCCCCGCCGTCGGCCCGGAGCTGCGCGCCGACCTGGCCACCGCCCGCCGCGGGCTGCTGGTCGCGGCGCCGCGGGGTGCCCGGCTGCGCGCGCTGCTCTGGCCGCCGTCACTGCTGGCGGGGCTGCGCGCGGCCCTGCCCCGGCTCCGGTGGGGCGGCCGGACGGCGCTGCGCGGCTGAAGGACCCCGTCCAGAGGCTCACCGTGCGCAGGGTCACGGTGAGCCTCTGGACGGGGCCTGGCCCTGCGGGGGCCGATTCAGGCCGGCCGGTCGACCTGCAGGCGCAGCAGCCGCTCGGTCAGCTCGGTCAGCGGCACGGTGAGGGTGAACCGGCCGCCCTCGGACTGCAGCCCCGCCTCGTGGACGCCGGCGGCCACCCACTCGGGGATCGCCTCGAGCAACGCCTCGACGCCGAGGAACACCGGCCCCTCGCCGGGCTCGGCGTCGGACATCGACTCCTCCTCGGCCCGGTCCGCCGCGGTCCACAGCGGGACGACGTCGTGCCCGTCGCCATCGGTCCAGGGGGCCACGCCGTCCTCGTCGCCCCAGGCCCACAGGCCACCGCCGGCAGCGAGGTCGTCCCACACGGCGGTCGTGTCAGGGTCGGTCACGGTGCCTCCTGCGGGGGTCGGGCCGGGAAAGACGACAGCCGCCGTCCGGGAGGGACGGCGGCTGTCGTACGGGGCTGCGGGCTACTGGTCGTAGCGGCGGCGGAAGCGCTCCTCGAGCCGGTTCTTCAGCGGCTGCCGGCGGACCTTGCCGGCGCGACCGCGACCACCCCGGCCGGAGGCCGCACCGCCGGCCGGTGCCCCGGGACCGACCTCGACGCCGCCGGTGGCCGAACGGTAGTTCAGGACGGCGAGGGCGAGCCCGCCGAAGGCGACCAAGAAGCCGAGGGCACCCAGCGGCACCGACGGGATCACCGCACCGCCGATGAGCGCGGCCATGCCCACCACGAACAGCAGGACGCCCAGCTGCAGCTTGCGACGGGCCTTGCCGCGGCGGTCACCGGAGCGGACCGACGAGGCGAACTTGGGATCGTCATCGACGAGGGCGCGCTCGATCTGCTCCAGCAGTCGCTGCTCGTGCTCGGAGAGCGGCACGTCGACCTCCACGTGGGCCAAAGCCAAGACCCGACGGCGGTGCCCGCCGTCGGTGACACCGAGGATACGAGCCCTCCGCGGGGTGCGAAAGGCGGGCCGCGCCGGGCTCGCCGTGATCACCCCGGCGGGTGGCCCGCGGTGTCTGCGGGGAGACGAACGGGGCGACGCCGGAGTTCCCGCCACCCGGTCGGGTGCGACCTCGTCGGGCGTGCCCCGACGCCGCGTCCGGCTCACCGGGTGCGCTGTCCGTCGCGGTGCAGCAGCGTCGCCGGGCGGACCGCGCCGGCGCCGAACCGGCGGGCGGCGCGGTCGGCGGCCAGCTCGGCCTCCCGGCGGCCGTGCTCCCGGGCGCCCAGCTCGAGCTGGCGCGGCGTCTCCCCGGCCGGCACCAGGCGCTCGGCGCGCACACCGACCAGCCGGATGCGGGCCCGGTCCAGGCCGAGGGCGTCGAAGAGGGCACGGGCGGTGTCGTAGAGCTCCTGCCCGACGTCGGTGGGGACGTCGAGGGTGCGGCTGCGGGTGATCGTGGCGAAGTCGGCGAAGCGGACCTTGATCGTCACCGTGCGGGCCAGCCAGCCGGCCGAGCGCAGCCGGCCCGCCGTCCGCTCGGCCAGCCGCAGCAGCTCCCGGTGGATGACGGCGGGGTCGTCGACGTCCGTGCCGAAGGTCTCCTCGTGCCCGGTCGACCGCTCCGGCTCGTCGGGCACCACCCGCCGCGGGTCGCGCCCCCAGGACAGCTCGTGCAGGTGTGCGCCGGCCGCCGGGCCCACCGCCCGCTGCAGCGTGCGCACCGGCACGTGCGCGAGGTCGCCGACGGTGCGCAGCCCCAGCCGCAGCAGCACCTCCTCGGTCCTGGCACCCACCCCCCACAGGGCGCCGACCGGCAGCGGGTGCAGGAACCCCATGACCTCGGCCGGCCGGACGACCAGCAGCCCGTCGGGCTTGGCGGCGGTGGAGGCGAGCTTGGCGACGAACTTGGTGCCGGCCACGCCGACCGAGCAGGTGATGCCCTGCTCGTCGAAGACGCGGGCGCGCAGGTACTCGCCGATCTCGGCGGCGTCGCCCAGCCGCCGCCCGGCGCCGGACACGTCGAGGAAGGCCTCGTCCAGGCTCAGCGGCTCCACCAGCGGGGTGATCGAGCGGAACAGCGCCATGACCGAGCGGGACACCTCGGCGTAGAGCGCCATGTCCCCCGGCAGCACCGTCGCCGTCGGGCACAGCCGCAGCGCGCGGGACGTCGGCATCGCCGCGTGCACCCCGTAGCGGCGCGCCTCGTAGGTCGCCGAGGTGACCACCCCGCGGTTGCCCGCGCCGCCGACGATCACCGGCGTCCCGGCCAGCTCCGGCCGGCGGCGCACCTCGACGCTGGCGAAGAACGCGTCCATGTCGACGTGCAGCACGGTGCAGCCCGCAGCACGGGACGACGACCCCGACGACACCCGACCCCTCCCCGTTGCTCGAACGCGTGTTCGACCGACGGGAGGACGCTAACGCCCACGCCACCCCGGGGGCACCTCGACGCGGCGTCGTGACCCGGACGTTGCCGACGGCCCGTCACCGCTGGTCGAGGCGGGTGTGTGAGAGCAGGATGCGGGAGGTACAGCACCCCGGAGGGTCGCCGGCCGGCGGCCCGGACCCGACGTGATGGGAGACCCATGGCTCTCGACGACGACGACATGACCAGCACCGAGGGCCACGGCCCGGCCGACGGCGGCGCGGCGGGTGGCGGTTCCGACGGCGGCGCGGACGGCGGCGCCGACAGCGGCGCGGGCCACGGCCCGGCCGACGGCGGCGCCGTCGGTGGCGGTTCGGACGGCGGTGCCGATGGTGGTGCCGACGGCGGCGCGGACGGTGGTGCCGATGGTGGTGCCGACGGCGGCGCGGACGGTGGTGCCGACGGCGGCGCGGACGGTGGTGCGGACGGTGGTGCCGACGGCGGCGCGGACGGTTCCGCCTGACCGAGGACCCCACCGCGCAGGGCCGGCCGGTCGACCGGCCGGCCCTGCGTCGGTGCACCGCCCTCGACCCGCGGGTCTTCGCCGAGGAGCACTGGGCCCGCAGGCCGCTGCTGACCCGTGCCGAGGAGACCGGCGGCTCCTTCGACGACCTGCTCGACCTCGCCGCGGTCGACGAGCTGCTGTCCCGCCGCGGGCTGCGCACCCCGTTCCTGCGGATCGCCAAGGACGGCGCGGTCGTCGACACCAAGCGCTTCACGACCTCCGGGGGCGCCGGCGCGGAGGTCGCCGACCAGGTCTCCTCCGACGCGGTGCTGCGGCTGTTCGCCGACGGCAGCACCGTCGTCCTGCAGGGGCTGCACCGGCTCTGGCCGCCGCTGATCGAGTTCGCCGACCAGCTGGCCGCCGACCTCGGCCACCCCACCCAGGTCAACGCCTACGTCACCCCGCCGTCCTCGCGCGGGTTCTCCCCGCACTACGACGTCCACGACGTGTTCGTCCTGCAGGTGGCCGGCGAGAAGCACTGGCGCATCCACGAGCCGGTGCTGACCGACCCGCTGCGCACCCAGCCGTGGAACGACCGGGCCGCCGCGGTGGCCGCCGCCGCCGAGCGCGAGCCGGTGATCGACGCGGTGCTGCGCCCCGGTGACGCCCTCTACCTGCCCCGCGGCTACCTGCACTCGGCGACCGCGCTGGGCGCGATCAGCGCGCACCTGACCGTCGGGATCCACTCGGTGACCCGCTGGGCGGCCGCGGAGAGCGCGCTCGACCTGGTCCGCGTGCTCGCCGCCGAGGACCCCGAGCTGCGCCGCTCGCTGCCGCTGGGCGTGGACCTCGCCGACCCCGCCGCGGTGGCCGACGACGTCGCGACGGTCGTGACCGCGCTGAAGGGCTGGCTCGACCGCGTCGACCCCGCCGAGGTCGCCGACCGGCTGCGGGCCCGCACCTGGTCGCAGGTCCGCCCGGAGCCGGTGGCCCCGCTGGCCCAGGCGACCGCGGCCGCCGCCCTCTCCCCCGACACCGTGCTGCGGCTGCGCCGCCGGCTGCGCTGCCAGCTGCGCGAGGCCGGCGACGGCCGGGTGACGCTGGTCGCCGGACGGCGCTCCCTCGAGCTGCCCGCCGAGACCCGGCCGGCCGTGGCCGAGCTGCTGGCCGCGGGCGAGCTGAAGGTCGCCGACCTGCCGGGGCTCGACGCCGCCGACCAGGTCACCCTGGCCCGCCGGTTGGTGACCGAGTCCATCGCCACCGTGCCCGGTGCGACCGCGGAGCACCATGGGGGGCGTGAGCACGCGCCCGGGAACGGATCGTGAGCCGGGCGGACCCCGGCCCGTGACCGAGCTCGCGAGGTCACGCACGTGCACGGCACCGCCGGTCCCGGCTGCGGCGAGCGCCGGCGAGGTGACGCCGTGACCGCTCCGGCCGACTTCTGCCAGGTCGCGGCAGCGCCCGGACTGCCCGCGGGACGGCTCGACCCCGACCGCTGCTCGGTGCAGGCGCTGGTCCGCGGCGACTCCGGCGTCGCCACCGCCTCGCCGGCGCAGCGCTGGCTGCTGGTCGAGCAGCCGGGGCCGTGGGGCGTCGACGCGCTCACCCAGTCCCGGTTCGACCCCGCCGTCGCGCCGCGGCTGGCGCACCGGGCGCGGGTCGAGGGCGTGCGCGTGCTGTTGGTCCGCCGTCCCGGCGACCGGCTCACCGACTCGCAGCGCCGCTGGGCCTACGTCGACGGCCGGCCCGGCGCCGAGGGTGTGTGGTGGTCGGTGCGCGACAGCGACGCCGACCTGGTCGACGTGCCGTGGGACGGGTCGGTCGGCGAGCGGGCCGACCGGCCGCTCTACCTGGTGTGCGCGCACGGCGGGCACGACGCCTGCTGCGCGCTGCGCGGGCGGCCGCTGGCCCGGACGATGCCCGCTGACGACGTCTGGGAGTGCAGCCACCTCGGCGGCTGCCGGTTCGCCAGCAACGTGCTCGTGCTGCCGCACGGCTTCTACTACGGCCAGGTGCCCGGGGACGGCGCCGAGCTGGTCGAGGCGCACGCCGGTGGCCGGGTCGCGCTGCCCTGGCTGCGCGGCCGCTCCGGGCTGCCCGCGCCGGTGCAGGCGGCTCAGCAGACCGTCCGGGCAGAGCTGTCGCTGCTCGGGGTCGACGACCTGCAGCCGCGCGACGTGCGTCGGCTGACCCCGGCGGGGGTCGAGGTCGAGCGGTGGGTGGTCACGCTCGCCGGCCCGGACGGCGACGTCGTGACCGAGGTGGAGAGCCGGCCGTCGGGGGAGTCCGCGCCGCTCACCTGCCGGGCGCTGCACCCCGCGCACGGCCGCACCTGGCACGTGCGGCTGCTCTCCGGCATCTGAGCCCGGGACTCAGGCCGCGACACCGACCGGGGCCGGCCCGACCAACCCGTGCGCGTGCAACGTGTCGTACACCGCGGTCGCCAGGTCGCCGATCCGGTCCTCGTCGGGTGAGCTGTTCAGGCCCATGGCGACGATCAGCCCGGACTCCGGGAAGTACGCGTGCAGGAAGCGGAAACCGAGGGTCTGCCCCTCGTAGGACCAGGAGGTGCCCAGGGCGTCGGTCAGCTGGGCGACCCCCAGGCCGAAGCCCCTCGGGTCCTCGGGGCTCGTCGCCTCGATGGGCTCGCCCGTCGTCGTCGACACCAGGCTCAGCAGCTCGGCCATCTGCTGCGGCGGCAGCAGCCACCCGTCGTACAGCAGGCGTGCCCACAGGGTCATGTCCGCCGTCGTGCTCACGACGCCACCGGCGCCGCGGGCCCAGGACAGGCTGTACCGGCTGACGTCCTGCCCGACCAGTGCGGCCAGCTCGGGCTCGGTGGTCCGGCTGAAGTAGCCGGCCGGCTGGCGGTCGGCGATCCCCGGCGGGTAGCGGTGCGAGCGGTAGTACGTGTCCCTGAGGCCCAGCGGGCCGAGGAGCCGGGCGGAGAGCTGGGCGGCGTACCCGGTCCCGGTCACCCGCTCGACGACCAGCTCGGCGAGGACGTAGTTGGTGTTCGAGTAGCTGTACCCGGAGGTCGCGGGCAGGGCGGCCGCGTAGCCGAGCAGCTCCTCCCGGGAGAACTCCCGGAGCGGGTCGGCGGCGTAGTCGGCCAGGAACTCCGGGGCGTCGTCGTAGGTGGGGATGCCGCTGGTCATGCTCAGCAGGTGCCGGAGGGAGACGTCGGCCCACTGCGGGTACTGCGGCAGCCACCGGCCGACGGGGTCGTCGATCGAGAGGCGGCCCTCCGCCTCCAGCTGCAGCAGCAGCACGGAGGTCATCGCCTGGGTGTTGCTGCCGACCTGCCAGAGGGCGTCCGGCGACACCGGCACGGACCCGCCGAACGCCGTGGTCCCGGCGCTGACGTCCACCGTCTCCGGCCGGTCCCGGAGGCTGACGCCCACCGCGGCGGCCGAGACGTGCTCCGCCGCACCCCGCTCCTGCAGGTACTGCTCGAGGTCCGCCCGCAGGTCGGCTGCCAGGGCGGGGGTGGGGGCGCCCGGACCCGCTGCGGCGGCGGGGGCCACGAGGCCGGCCGTCACGGCCAGCACCGCGAGGACCGCGAGGACGAGTCCGGCTCGTCGGGGGCTGGGGTGTGCGCGTCGAGCGGTCATCGGGGGCTCCGCCGTGCGGGGGAACGTCCAGCGGCGGTCGCCGGACGCCGGGCACTGTCGTCCGACCCGCCGGTGCCGTCAACGGCCGCCGGTGCGCCGTGCTCAGGCCAGAGCGCGGCCTCGCGCGGCGAGCAGCGGGATGGCCAGCTCCGTCGCGGTGAGTGAGCCGTGGTAGCCGACCAGCCGGCTCGGGCCGGGTTCCCGCTCCGTGGCGGTCAGTGCCCAGGTGCCGCGGGCGAGCGCCACGACGTCGCCGATCCGCCCGGCCAGGTCGTCGTCCACCGGGCCGAAGACGCCGCTGGCGATGGCCTCGTCGCGGCCCGCGACCCAGGCGCGGTCCCCGAGGACCTCCTGCCACCGCGCCAGCAGGTCGGCCTCGGCGCCGGGGACGGCGTGCAGGTAGCGGGCCCGCGGCTCACCGGCGAGCAGCCGGACGCCCTCGGTGAGCTCGGGGGTGGCGTCGAGGTCGAGCCGGGTGCCCGGCGGGACGTCGAGCATCCCGTGGTCGGCGGTGACCAGCAGCGCGGCGTCGTCCGGCAGGTCGTCGACGACCTGCTCGACGAGCCGGTCGACGAGGGCCAGCTGGGCGCGCCAGCTGGCCGAGTCGACGCCGCGGACGTGACCGGTGAGGTCCAGCTCGGCGGTGTAGCCGTAGACGAGGGTGCGCGGCGCGGCGGCCAGCGACTCCAGCAGGACGGCGGCCAGATCGCCGGCGCCCACGGTGCCGGTGTAGCGCGCACCGCGGTAGGCGACGTTCGACAGCCCCGACCCGCGGAACGCGTAGGGCGCCACGGCGCTGACCTCGACCCCCGCCTCGGCGGCCTGCTCGAAGACGCTGCGCCGCGACATCCAGACGGCGGGGTCGGGGTCGTCGGTCCACTGGACGTGGTTGAGCGTGCGCTCCTCCCCCGGCACCGCCGTGACGAAGCCGAGGACGCCGTGGCTGCCCGGTGGCAGGCCGGTGCCCAGGGTGGTGAGGCTGACGGGGGTGGTGCTGGGGCATGGCGCGGAGAGGTCGCCGGCGGGGGTGGCGAGCCCGGCCAGGCTGGGCGCGACGTCCGCGTGGGCGCGGACCAGGTCGGCGCCGAGCCCGTCGACCAGCAGGACGGCGACCCGGCGGGCGCCGGCCAGCGCCGTGGTGAGGCCGAGCGGGTCGGGCGGCAGGTCACCGCGCTCCACGGGGACGCCGAGCGCGGTGGCGGCGCTGGGGAGGACGTCGGCGAGGGTGGCCGTGCCGTAGTCGGGCCGGGCCAGGTCGGGCGGGAGTCCGTCGACGGGGAGGCTCACGGGCGGGTCGCGAGCAGGTGCAGCCCGGCGGCGACGTCGCGGTAGGGCGAGCTGCCGGCCAGCGCCAGCTCCAGTCGGCGGACCGCCTCGGGCTCGGCGCCGGAGGCGACGTCGAGCAGGTCGGCGACGACCGAGACGCCGCGCCAGCTGCCCGGCTGCAGCCCGGCGGCCTCCACCAGGGCGAGCAGGTCGTCGGGGGCGAACCGGCGGCGGGCCGGACGACGGGCGCGCCGCGGGGCGGGGTCGCGGTCCTCGAGCAGGGCCAGCGCCTCGACCGGGTGGCCGGCGATCGCCCGGGCCAGCACGGCGCCGGCCCGGTTGGCCGAGGCGACGCTGGCGGTGCCGCCGGGGCGCAGGGCGCGGGCGAGCTCGCGCAGCGTGGTGGCGGGGTCGTCGACCACCTCGAGCACCGAGTGGCACAGCGCCAGGTCGTAGCCGCCGTCGGGTCCGGTGGACACGACCTCGTGCAGCCGGTCGCCGTCGCCCTGGACGCCGTGCACCCGCGACGCGACGCCGGCGGTCTCGGCCCGCCGGTTCAGCGTGGCGAGGGCGTCGGCGCTGGGGTCGACCACGGTGACGTCGTGGCCCATCTGGGCCAGCCGGACGGCGGAGTTGCCGCTGCCGCCGCCGACGTCGAGGACCCGCAGGGGGTGGCCTGCCCCGACGAGCGGGTCGAGGGCGGCCCAGACGGCGGCCGCGCGTGCGGGCAGCTGGTCCGCGGCGGACGAGGCGGGGGCAGACGGCGGCACCCGTCGGAGCCTAGCGGCGGTCGGTCCCGGCCACCGGTCCGCTCGCGGGGGTGCGTCCGGCGGCGGCGACGGCGGTGTGCGCTCGCGGCGCATCCCGGGCCGGGAACGCGCCGTCCGCGCACGTCACCGCCGCGCGACCGCGTCCTCCCTCACGCGGAGACCCCGTCGGCCGCCCGCCGGATCTCCTCGACGTCGATGCGGCGCATCTGCAGCATCGCCTCGGTGGCCCGCCGGGCTCGTCCGGGGTCGGGGTCGTTGAGCAGGGTGGTGAGCTCGGTCGGCACGACCTGCCAGGAGACGCCGAAGCGGTCCTTGAGCCAGCCGCACATGCTCTCCTCGCCGCCGTCGGTCAGGCGGTCCCAGTAGTGGTCGACCTCCTCCTGGTCGGCGCACATGATCTGGAAGGAGATGGCCTCGGTGAACGGGAACTGGGGGCCGCCGTTGAGGCCGACGTACTCCTGGCCGTCGAGGGTGAAGGAGACGGTCATCGCGGTGCCCTCGGGCATCGGCATGTCGGGGCCGTAGCGGGTGACCTCGCCGATCGATGAGTTCGGGAAGATCGAGGTGTAGTGGGCGGCGGCGTCCTCGGCCGCGCCGTCGAACCACAGGCACGGGATCTGCTTGGGCATGGGGGGTCCTCTCGGGGTGGGCAGGACGGTCGACTCCGGCGTCGAGGAGTAGACCGCCGTCCCACCCCCAGGTCATCGGTCGCCGGCGCGCGAGTTCGGCCGCGCGGACCCCGACCGCTGCACCCCGGCCGCCCGTGCGCCGGCCGGTGGCGGGCCACCGGGGTACAGCAGTGCGGCCCGCCGCGACCCGCCCGAGCCTGGCTGGCCCCGCTGCAGGATCCCGCCGTGAGC
Source organism: Geodermatophilus sp. SYSU D00779 (assembly GCF_054050595.1). Lineage (NCBI taxonomy): Bacteria > Bacillati > Actinomycetota > Actinomycetes > Geodermatophilales > Geodermatophilaceae > Geodermatophilus > Geodermatophilus sp. SYSU D00779. The sequence goes on along the minus strand of NZ_JBJGZQ010000003.1, from coordinate 67,659 downwards.
TCGCGGGTGGTGGGGGCAGCGGCGGCCCCGACCGGGTCCCGCCCCGAGCCTGCGAGGGTGGGGAGGACGGGGTCGCTCCTCAGTGGCCGGAGCTGCCCGGGCTGGAGTGCCACAGCTTGCGCGGCGGCGACGACGTCCCCCGGCGGGTGGCGTCGCGGCGGGCCACGGTCATGACGTCCTCCCCCGCCGGCTTGATGTCGGCGTAGGGCGACATCCGGAAGCCCGTGGGGTGCACCAGCACCGGTTTGACCACCACCGGCCGCGACCCGCGCGAGGCCGCCGCGCCGGCGATCGACTGCTCGGTGTACTCCCCCGCGGCGGCCATCTGCTCGGCCACCGCCTCCAGCCCGCCGGTCTCCCAGGCCTCGTGCAGCGCCGGCAGCTCCCACGCGCCGGTGGCCCGCAGCGAGACCCCCCGCGGGCCGGTACGGCGCAGCACCCCGCGGACCACCAGCAGCCACGAGTGGAAGACCGTCGAGGCGTAGGGACCCTGGGCGTCCTCGAAGAAGGTCGAGTCGGTGCAGCCGGTGCCGTCGTCGAGGGTCACGAAGACCACCCGGCGGCCGGAGCGGATCGGCGGTGTCTGGGTGGCCACCTTGACCCCGGCGACCAGCACCTCGGCGCCACTGCGGCTGGAGAGCAGCTCGCCGGCCGGCACCGCGCCGATCGCGGCGAGGAACGGCCGGTAAAAGTCGACGACGTGCCGGCTGGCGTCCAGGCCGAGCACCTCCAGCTCGGCGCGCACCAGCTCGGCGTCGGTGAACTCCGGCAGCCCGCTGCCCTCGGCCCAGCCGAGCCCCGGCTCCTCCGCCTCCTCGCCGGGCAGCTCGGTGCCCGTGTCGAGGCCCATGAGGTCGAGGCTGAGCTGCCCGGTCGTGGTGGCCCTCGCGCCGCTGCGGCTCCACCGGTCCAGCTCGCCGATCTGCAGCAGCAGGTCGCGGCGGGTGACCTGCCGGCGGCTGCGGGTGGGTCGGCCGGCCTCGCGGTCGCGGACCCCGAAGCCGTAGAGGGAGTCGAAGCCGCCGGCCAGCACCAGCCGCTCCACCACCGGCCGGGACACCGACGCCCGGTGCCAGAAGTCGGTGAGCGAGCGGTAGGGCTGCCCGGCGACGACCCGCTCCACCTCGTCGGCGGAGATGCCCTTCACGTCGGCCAGGGACAGCCGGATGCCGTAGCGGGACGGGTCGGGCATCGCCGCGGGCATCCACTCCGGCCGCGTCCAGCCCGGACCCTCCACCTCAGGTCCATCTCCAGGGTCGGCGGCGGACCCGAGCCGCTCGACCCGGTAGGTGCCAGCCGAGGCGTTGACGTCCAGGCCCAGCACCCGGACGCCGAAGTTGCGGGCGTCGTCGAGGATCAGCCGCTTCGGGTACATGCCCGGGTCGTGGGTGAGCACCCCGGCGAGGAAGGCCGCCGGGTGGTGGGTCTTCAGCCACGCCGACTGGTAGGTGGGCAGCGCGAACGCCGCGGCGTGGGCCTTGCAGAAGCCGAAGGAGCCGAAGGCGACCAGCACCTCCCACACCTGCTCGACCACCTCCACCGGATAGCGCTCCAGTGCCTCGGGCACGAACCAGGCCCGCACCTCGGGGTGCAGCTCCCGGTCCCCCAGCGCCCGGCGCGCCTCGTCGGCCTGGGCCAGGTCGCAGCCGGTCATCTGCGCCACGATCTGCAGCACCTGCTCGTGGAAGACGACCACCCCGGCGGTCTGCTCGAGGAACGGCGCGAGGTCGGGGTGCGGGTAGACCGGGTCCTGCCAGCCGTTCCGGGCCAGCAGGAACGGCGTGACCATGTCGCTCTTCACCGGGCCGGGCCGGAACAGCGAGATGTCGATGACGATGTCCTCGAACGTCTCCGGCCCGAACTTGCCGACCAGCTCCCGCTGCCCCGGCGACTCGATCTGGAACATGCCGAGCGTCCGGGTCGAGCGGACCAGCTCGAACGTCGTCGGGTCGTCACGCGGGATCGCGTCGATGTCGACGGTCTCGCCGTCGACCCGGGCCACCTCGTCGAGGGCGTGCGCGATCGCCGACTGCATCCGGATGCCGAGCAGGTCGAGCTTGAGCAGCCCGAGCTCCTCGACGTCGTCCTTGTCGAACTGGCTCATCGGGTAGCCCAGGTAGCTGTTCTCCACCGGGGTGCGGTCGAGCAGCGTGGCGTCGGAGAGCAGCACGCCGCACGGGTGCAGCGCGATGTGCCGCGGCAGCCCGTCGAGCCGGGCGACCAGGTCGAAGAGCAGGTCGAGGTCGCCGGTGCCGCCGCCGCGCCGCGAGCCCAGCCGGCTGGCCCGCAGCTCCGGGAGGTCCTTGAGCGCGGCGTGCACCTGGTTGGCCCGGATGTGCGGGAAGGCCTTGGCGACCGCGTCCACCTCGGCCGGCGGCAGGCCGAGCGCGGCGCCGACGTCGCGGATGGCGTGCCGCACCCGGTAGGTGTCCATCATCGAGATGCAGCTGACCCGGTGGGCGCCGAAGCGGTCGATGACCGCGTCGTACACCTCCATCCGGCGGGCGGACTCCACGTCGATGTCGACGTCGGGCAGCTGGTGGCGCAGCGGGGAGAGGAAGCGCTCCATCAGCAGGCCGTAGCGGATCGGGTCGACGTCGGAGATGCCCAGCAGGTGGGTGACCAGGCTGCCGGCGCCCGACCCCCGCGCCGCCGCCCGGACCCTCAGGCTCCTGATGAGGTCGACCACGTCGGCGACGGTGAGGAAGTAGGACGGGTAGCCGAGGGCGTCGATGACCGCCAGCTCGTCGTCCAGCCGCCGGACCACCTCCGCCGTCGGGGGCATCCCCCGCCGGCCCAGCCCGGCCTCGCAGCGGGCGCGCAGCACGGCCGAGGGGCCCATCCCCTGCTCGGCCGGGGTGGTGACCACGTCGAGCTCGGGGTAGCGCACGGTGCCGAGGCCGAGATCGGCACGGACGTCGACCGTGCACTGCTCGGCCAGCCGGGCGGTGCGCTCCAGCAGCCGCAGCGCCGCGTCGCGGTCGGGGCCGACGAGGTCCTCGGCGACCTCGGCCATCTCCTTGCCCGACTTCAGGTAGCCCTCGGCGGTGCGCCGGTCGACGTGCCGGGTGTCCAGCGGGACCAGCCGGCGCGCCGCGTCCAGGACGTCGGCGGTGGGCGCGTCGAGGGCGTCGACGTAGCGGACCGCGTTGGTCAGCACCGCCGGCACCCCCTCCGCGGCGGCGAAGCGCAGCAGCGCCTGCGCCCGGGAGCGGTCACCCCGGCCGCGGTGGTGCACGACCTCGAGCACCAGCGAGCCGGGACCGAACACCGCGCGCCAGGCGGCCAGCCGGGCGGAGGCCACGTCGGCCCGCCCGGCGGCCAGCGCCCGGCCCACCGGGGAGTCCGGGCCCAGCAGGGCCACCAGCCCGGGCGCGTGCTCGGCGGCCAGCGCGAGTGAGCTCACCGGCTCCCCGCGCGTGCCACGCAGGTGGGTGGCGCTGGTCAGCCGGCACAGCGACCGCCACCCCGCGCCGTCCCGGGCCAGGAAGGTGACCCGCGGCAGCCGCGGGTCGACGCTCGACCCGCCGCGGGCCGGCGAGCGGCGTCCGGCGCGGCCGCGTGCGTCGTCCGGCGCCCCCGGCCGGCGAGCTCGCGCCCGCTGCGCCGAGTGCACACCGCCGACCACGGGGGCCAGGGCCGGCGGGACGGCCGAGTCCACCGAGGGCGTCACGGCCAGGTCCACCCCGAACAGCGGCCGCACGTCGGCCGCCCGGCAGGCCAGCGCGAACTTCACCGCGCCGTAGAGCCCGTCGCGGTCGGTGAGCGCCAGGGCCCGCATGCCGTGCTCGGCCGCCCGCTCGACCAGGTCGACCGGGTGGTTGGCCCCGTACTGCATGGAGTAGCCCGAGGCGACGTGGAGGTGGACGAAGGGGTCGGGCCTCACCTCCCGTTCCGGTGCTCGGACCCGCCGACCACCCGGGGACGCGCGCGCCGGGGCGACTCCGGTGACGGCGTGCTGCCCAGGGCGTTCTCCACGACGGCGAGGAAGGCACGCACGTCGCGGACCAGATCGTCGGCCTCGCGGTCGGTGACGGCGTGGGACAGCCCGGCCTCGGCGGCGGCCCGCTTGGCCGCGCCGGCGGCGAAGAAGGTGGCCCACTCCCCCAGCTCGGGCGCCACCTGGCCGAGCAGCACCCAGGCGCTGCGCGGGCGGCGCCGTCCGGACTCCGGCCGGGTGCGGGCGGCCAGCACCGCGGCCGCGGCGCGCAGCGCGCCCAGGTGGGCGGTGGCGTAGCGCTGCCGGGCGTCGGCGCTCGCCGCCGCCTCGGCCAGCGCCCGGGAGGCCTGGTCGAGCAGCTGGCGGGCGGCCGGGGGCAGCGGCGGGGGCAGGGGCAGCTGGTCGGCCATGACGCGGACGGCCCCCATCAGTCGTGCACCCGCACGAGCGACCAGCGGTTGTCCGCCGACTCCCAGCTGAGGTCGAAGACGCCGGCGAAGCTCATCCGCGACCGGCCGGCCCGGACCGCCTCCACCCGCCACACCTCGCGGCTGGCGACCAGCTCGGCGGAGGCGCCACCGGCTCCCGCGGCACCGCGCTGCCACCACGGGGCGGTCTCCACCCACGAGTCGAGCAGCTCGCCGACGACGTAACGCGACTGCCCGCGCCAGAACTGCGCCGGCCCGAGCGGCCCGCGCTCGACCTGCACCTCCTCGCCGACCCGCTCGCCGACCCCGCTCAGCACCCGGCTCATGACAGACTCCCCACCCGCTCCGCCGCCCCACCGGCCCCGGCCCGCCGCACCGGGCGGGGAAGGACCCGGGTGCGGCGGGGGGCCGTCGTGGTTCGAACGCCTGTTCGAACCACGACGAGTACACCCTGCCGGCACCGACGACGTCAAGCGGGGCGCGCGGCCGGGTGCGCCGGCCGCACGGGGAGCCCGGGCCCGCAGCAGACCGCCCCGGCCGATGGCAGGATCGACGCATGAGCCGACCCGAGCACCCCCGGGTGGCCGCCATCTCCGCCCTCCTGGCCGAGGCCGGCGCGACCGGGCAGGTGCTCGAGCTGACCGGCAGCGCCCGCACCGCTGCCGAGGCGGCCGGAGAGCTCGGCGTCCCGGTCGGGGCCATCGCCAACAGCCTGCTGTTCGACGTCGACGGCGCGCCGCTGCTGGTCCTCACCAGCGGCGCCCACCGGGTCGACGTCACGAAGGTCGCCGGGCTGCTCGGCGTCCGCGACGTGCGCCCGGCGTCGGCCGACTCCGTGCGCCGGCACACCGGCCAGCCGATCGGCGGTGTCGCCCCGATCGGCCACCCGGAGCCGATCGGCACGCTGGTCGACATCGAGCTGGCCCGGCACGACCGGGTCTGGGCCGCCGCCGGACACCCGCACGCGGTCTTCCCGACCAGCTACGAGGAGCTGCTGCGGCTCACCGGCGGGACCGCCGCCGAGATCGGGGACGGCCCGGTGGCGCTGCCCGAGGAGGTGTCCTCGTGACCGGGACGACGCCCGCGGCGCGGGTCACCGAGCTGCCCACCGGCTGGCTGCGCGACCACATGCACGAGGCGCTGGCCATCTACGGCGAGGCGATGGGCTACAGCCCCTCGGTGGTCGCCGGGCGGTACGGCTACGCCATCCAGCACACCGAGCGCCCCGGGTTCCGCGCGGTCGGCGCCTTCGTGGAGACCCCCGACGGGGAGGTCCTCGTCGGGTTCGGCTACGGCTACCTGGTCGCGCCCGGCCAGTGGTGGCACGACCAGGTGCGCGCCGCGCTCGACCGGCGGACGGCGAAGCGCTGGCTGCCCGGCGCCTTCGAGGTCTGCGAGCTGCACGTGCACCCCGCCCACCAGAGCCGCGGCCTGGGCCGCCAGCTGCTGCACGCCCTGGTGGCCGGCCTCCCCTACCCGGCGGCGCTGCTGTCGACCCCGGACAACGACACCAAGGCCTTCCGGCTGTACCACGCCGACGGCTTCGTCGACCTGGCCCGCAACCACCGCTTCCCCGGTGACTCGCGCCCCTTCGCCATCCTCGGCGCCCGCCTGCCGCTGCCGCCCCCGGCACCGCGGTCCGACCGCACGTGAGCGAGCTCGCGAGCTCACGCAGGGGCGCAGCAGGGCTGCCACGGCCGACGAGCGCCGGCGAGGGGGCCGTGGACGTCGATGCTCCCGTCGACGCCGTCGTCGTCGGCGCCGGGCACAACGGGCTGGTCGCCGCCTGCTACCTGGCCCGCGCCGGGCTGCGGGTGGAGGTCCTCGAGCGCGACGAGGTGCTCGGCGGCGCGGTCTCGACCGTGGAGCGCTGGCCGGGCGTGCGGGTCGACCGCGGCTCCAGCGCGCACGTGATCGTCCGGCAGAGCGGCATCGTCGAGGAGCTCGACCTCGCGGCGCACGGCCTGCGCTACGTCGACTGCGACCCGTGGGGCTTCGCGCCCGCCCCGTCCCCCGGCGACCCCGGCCCCGACGGCCGGCCGCTGGTGTTCTCCGTCGACCTGGACGCCACCTGCGCCTCGATCGCCGACGCCTGCGGGCCCGAGGACGCCGCCGCCTACCGGCGCTTCGTCGAGGTGTGGGCCCCGCGCAGCCGCGCCGTCGTCGGCTCCTTCGCGCGGCGGCCGACGGTGGGCGGGCTGGCCCGCTCCTTCTGGCCGCTCGGCGCCCCGGCCGACGGCCGGCCGCGGACCCCCGGCGGCGACCTCGCCGTCGACTTCCTCGGCTCCGGCGACGCGCTGCTCGACCGGTGGTTCACCAGCGAGCGGCTCAAGGCGGCCCTGGCCTGGTTCGGCGCGCAGTCCGGCCCGCCGGTGTCGGAACCGGGCACCGCGGCGATGGTCGCCTGGGCGACGCTGCTGCACGACGTCCCGCCCGGCCACCCGGTGGGCGGCTCCGGCGGGCTCACCCAGGCGCTGCGCCGCCGGCTCGAGGCCGACGGCGGGCACGTCGCCCTGGGGGACGCCGCGACCCGGCTGCTGGTCGAGGACGGCCGGGTGACCGGCGTCGAGACGGCGTCGGGACGGCGGGTCGCGGCCCCGGTCGTCGTCGCCGCCTGCCACGTGCTGGCCACCCGCGACCTGGCCGGGGAGCACGCCCCGCCGGCGCTGGCCGGCGCCGCCCCGCCGGTGGGCAACGGCTTCGGCCTGGTGGTGCGGGCGCTGACCGACGCCCCGCCGTCCTACCCGGGGGCCGACCCGGCGGTGGCGCTGGGCGGGCTGCAGCTGCTGTGCACCGACCGCGCGCAGCTGGCCGCCGCCCACGGCGACTGGCTGGCCGGCCGGCTGCCCCGCGAGCCGGTGCCGCTGGCGATGTGCTTCTCGGCCACCGACGACACGCTCGCACCGCCCGGGCAGCACGTGGTCACCGTGTGGGGCCAGTGGTACCCCTACGCGCTGGCCGACGGCGGGGACTGGGACGCCCTCGCCGAGGCCGAGGCGGTGCGGCTGGTCGCCGCCGTCGACCGCTTCGCGCCCGGCTTCGCCGCCTCGGTGCAGCGGACGTACGTGCAGACCCCGCTGCTGCTCGAACGGGAACTGTCGCTGCTGCGTGGCAACGTCATGCACGTGGAGATGGGGCTGGCCAGCATGTTCGCCTTCCGGCCGACGCCGGCCCTGTCCGGCTACAGGGTGCCCGGCCTGGCCGGCCTCTACCTCGCGGGCGCCTCCACCCACCCCGGCGGCGGGGTGTCGGGCAACTCCGGGCGGACGGCGGCCCGCGTCGTCCTCGGCGACCGGAGCGTGCCCGTCCGCGCGCGCGAGGCCCTCCGGCGCGGGCTGGCCCGGGTGCGCCGGTGAGCGGTCTGCTCGCCGCGCGGCCGGGCAACCGGCCGGCCGCGCTCCCGTGGGCACCGGCGGTGCTGCTGGTGCTCACCGCGATCGCGTATCCGCTGACCGACGACGGCGGCGCGGTCCGCGGCGCGGTCACCTGGCTGATCGTGCTGCTCGGCTCGACGGTGTCCGTGGTGCACGCGACGGTCAGCCGGGGAGCCCGCACCGGGGCCGGGGTCCTGCTGGTCACCGCGGCCACCGCCGTGGTGTTCGAGGCGGTCGGCCTGGCCACCGGGTTCCCGTACGGCGAGTACACCTACAGCGACGACCTCGGGCCCACGCTGCTCGGCGTCCCGTTCCTCGTGCCGCTGGCCTGGCTGATGATGGCCTGGCCGAGCTGGCTGCTGGCCCGCCGGCTCAGCCGTGACGTGCGGGCCGGCCGTCGGCGCCCGGTCCGCGTGGCGGTGGCCGCGGCGGTGTTCGCGGGGTGGGACGTCGTCCTCGACCCGCAGATGGTGCAGGCCGGCTACTGGACCTGGGCGCACCCGCGGCCGGGGCTGCCGGGCATCGACACGGTGCCGCTGACCAACCTGGCCGGCTGGTTGCTCGCCGGGCTGGTCCTCATGGCGCTGCTCGACCTGCTGGTCACCCGCACCGCCCTCGAGCCGCCACGCACCGGCGACGGCGCCCCGCTGCTGGTGCTCGGCTGGATGACCCTCGGCGGCGCGCTGGCGCACGCCGGCTGGCTGGGGCTGCCCGGGTCCGCGGTGTGGGGGGTGCTGCTCGCCGTCCCGGTGCTGCTGGCGCTGGCGCTCCAGGCCCGCCGGACCCGGTGAGCGAGCTCGCGACCGCGTCCATGGGGACAGCAGCGTCCGCGAACGCGGCCGCCGAGTACCGCGAGGAGGACCCGTGAGCGACCGGCTGCTGCGGGTCCTCTCCGGCGCGGCGGTCGCCGGGGCGCTGCACGCGGCGGTCAACGTGGCGCTGCTGCGCCGTCCCCCGACGGGGCCGCCGCCGGTGCGCCGGCCGGTCACCGTCGTCCTGCCGGTGCGCGACGAGGAGGAGCAGGTCGGCGGCTGCCTGGCCGCGGTGCTGGCCCAGCAGGACGTGCCGGACCTGCGGGTGGTCGTCGTGGACGACGGCTCGACCGACGGCACCGCCGACGTCGTGCGCGCGGTCGCCGACCCGCGGGTGCGCCTGGTGGCCGCGGCCGACCCGCCGCCGGGCTGGCTGGGCAAACCGCACGCCTGCGCCACCGGGGCCGACCTCGCGGCGGACGCGGACGACGGCGTGCTGGTCTTCCTCGACGCGGACGTCCGGCTGTTCCCCGACGCGGTGGCCGGCGCGGTCGCCGTCCTCGACGCGCACCGTCTGGACCTGGTCTCCCCCTGGCCGCGGCCGGTGACCGCGAGCGTGGCCGAGCGCCTGGTGCAGCCGCTGGGCCCGTGGCTGTGGGTCACCACGCTGCCGGTGCGGCTGGCCGAGCGCTCGCCGCGGCCGTCGCTGACCGCGGCCAACGGGCAGTTCCTCGTCGTCCGGCGGGCGGCGTACGCGCGGGCCGGCGGGCACGGCGCGGTGCGCGGCGAGGTGATCGAGGACGTCGCGCTGGCCCGGGCGGTGAAGCGGGCCGGCGGCCGGGCGGTGCCGGTCGACGGGTCACGGCTGGCCGCCTGCCGGATGTACGACGGCTGGCCGGCGCTGCGGGCCGGCTACGCCAAGTCGCTGTGGGCCTCGGTCGGCGGGTCGCCGGGGGCCAGCGTGGCCGTGGCGGCCGGGCTGAGCGCGGTGTGGGTGCTGCCGGCGCTGGCTGCGGTGCGCGGGTCGCGGACCGGTCTGGTGGGCTACGCGGCGGGGGTCGCCGGGCGGGCGGTGTCGGCCGCGGCGACCGGCGGCCGGGTCTGGCCGGACTCGCTGGCGCACCCGCTGTCGATGCTGCTGTTCGACGTGCTGCTGGCCGGGTCGGTGAGGGGGCGGCGGCGGGGCACGCTGTCCTGGCGGGGGCGCGCCCTGTAGGAACACCCGGTGCCGTCGTCAGGGCCTCCGGCGGCCCGAGCACCGTCGGCAGCGCCCCTCGCCGAGGCCGCCGCGGTGTCCCTCGCCTGGCACGTCGTCCTCGTGGCCGCTCGCCGTCGCGGTCGGCTGCGCGACGGCTGTCCGGTGGCTGACCCGCCCGACCGCCCTGGCCTCGCTGCCCGACCGGGGGTGGCCGAGGATGACCGGGTGACCAGCCCCCACGCGCGCGTGCACTTCGACCCGGCGGACATGGACGGCGGCGCCTTCTACCGGGTGCTCAACTCCGTCGTGGTGCCCCGGCCGATCGCCTGGGTGGCCAGCCGCTCGGCCGAGGGCGTGCTGAACCTGGCGCCGCACTCCTTCTACACCGTGGCGTGCGTCGTCCCGCCGGTCGTGCAGTTCACCTCCGTGGGCCGCAAGGACACGCTGGACAACGTCGAGGCGACCGGTGAGTTCACCGTCAGCCTCACGCCGGAGTGGCTGTTCGAGCAGGTGAACGCCACGGGCACCGACTTCCCGCACGGCGTCAGCGAGGCCGAGGAGGTCGGTGTCGCGCTGGAGCCGAGCGAGCGGGTCGGCGTCCCCCGGGTCGCGGAGTCGCCGGTCGCGGTGGAGTGCACGCTGCACTCGACGGTGCGGCTGGGCGACAGCACGGTGGTCTTCGGCCGGGTGGAGCTGATCAGCGTGTGGGAGAGCGCGGTCGAGGGCGGGCGGCCGCGCATCGAGCGCCTCCGGCCGCTGGCCCGCCTGGGGGGGAACGAGTGGACGGCGCTCGGTGAGGTCCGCGAGATCAAGCGGATCCCCTACCGCCGCTGGACCGAGGACCCGACCATCGGCGAGGAGCTCCGCGGCCAGTAGCTCAGCCGGGCAGGTGGGCGGCGATCTCCTCGGCGGCGTCGGCGCCGAAGGCGTCGGCGAAGCGCTCGAGGAACGGCTCGCGCCGCAGCTCGTACTCCTGGGTGCCGATGACCTCGACGGCCTCGGTGGCGACCGCCGACCCCAGCTGGGTGGCCCGCTCGAGTCCCAGCCCCCACGCCCGGCCGGCGATGAACCCGGCGCGCAGCGCGTCGCCGCCGCCGGTGGGCTCGACCGGCTTGGTCTCCGGGACGGCGATGACCTCGATCGGCTCGGCACCGGCCTGCCGCACGAGCACGCCGTCGGCCGCCCGGGTGGTGATCCAGGTGCCCACCCGGTCGAGCACCTCGGCGTCGCTCCACCCGGTCTTCTGCAGCAGCAGCGCGGCCTCGTACTCGTTGGTGAACAGCAGGTCCGCGCCGTCGACGAGGTCGCGGATCATCTCGCCGTCGGCCCAGGCCAGCTGCTGGCTGGGGTCGGCGGCGAAGGGGTAGCCGCGGTCCCGGCACTCCCGGGTGTGCCGCACCATCGCCGTCGGGTCGTTGGGGCCGACGACGACCAGGTCCAGCGCGCCCACACGGTCGGCGACGGGGGCCAGCTCGATGGACGAGGCCTCCGACATCGCCCCCGAGTAGAACGACGCGATCTGGTTGTTCACCACGTCGGTGGTGCAGACGAAGCGGGCGGTGTGCTTGAACTCCGACCAGTGCACGCTCGCGGTGTCCACGCCGTGCCGGGTGAGCCAGGCGTCGTAGTCGGCGAAGTCGCTGCCCACGGCGCCCACCAGCACCGGGGCGAGGCCGAGCAGCCCGAGCCCGTAGGCCATGTTGGCGCCGGCACCGCCGCGGTGCTGCACCAGGTCGTCGACCAGGAACGACAGCGACACGTTCTCCATCTGGCCCTCGACGAACTGCTCGGTGAACTTCCCCGGGAAGGTCATCAGGTGGTCGGTGGCGATGGAGCCGGTGACGGCGACGGGCACGGGGACGCTCCCTCGGGGTGGCGTGCAGCGAGACGCCCGGTGGCGTCGGACGACGACCCCACCACCTTAGGAGCCGCGATCCGCGCCTGCCCGACGGCGGCGGCCGGCGGAGCCGGTCCCCACCGGGTCCTCACGCCGGCACGGTCGCGCCCAGGTGGCGGCCGCTGGGCCGGGGGATGCCGGCAGCGGCGTAGATCTCCGGCTCCTCGAGCGTCTCGTGCTCGAGGAGCTGCTCGACGATGGCCTCGAGCCGGTCCCGGTTCTCCCGCAGCAGCCTGCGGGCCTCGGCGTAGCTCTCCTCGCTGATCCGGCGCACCTCCTCGTCGACGGTGTCGAGCATGGCGTCGGAGACACCCGCCAACCGCGGGTCGGCGTCCTTGGGCAGGACGGAGACCGGACCGACGCGCTGCGACATGCCCCACCGGCCGGCCATCGCCCGGGCGATCCGGGTGCTGTTCTCCAGGTCGTTCTCCGCGCCGGTGGTGACCACGCCGAAGACCTCCTCCTCGGCCGCCATGCCGCCCAGCGCGCCGATGATCCGGCCGCGCAGGTAGCGCTCGTCGTAGCCGTAGCGGTCGGCCTCGGGGGTGGAGAGGGTGACCCCGAGCGCCCGGCCGCGGGGGATGATCGTGACCTTGCGGACCGGGTCGGCACCCGGCTGCAGCATGCCGAGCAGCGCGTGTCCGGCCTCGTGGTACGCGGTGCGCCGGCGCTCCTCGGGCGGGATCACGACGTCCCGCTCGGCGCCGAGCTGGATCCGCTCCAGGGCGTCGCCGAAGTCGCGGGCCGACACGCTGTCCGCGCCGCGGCGAGCGGCGCCGATGGCCGCCTGGTTGACCAGGTTGGCCAGGTCGGCACCGGTCATGCCGGGGGTGACGGCGGCGACCTGGTGCAGGTCGACGTCGTCGGCGAGCGGGACGCCGCGGACGTGCACCTGCAGGATCGCGTAGCGACCGTCGAGGTCCGGCGGGTTGACCGTGATGGTGCGGTCGAAGCGGCCGGGACGCAGCAGCGCGGGGTCGAGGACGTCGGGCCGGTTGGTGGCCGCCATGACGACCACGCCCTCGGCACCGGAGAAGCCGTCCATCTCGGTGAGGATCTGGTTGAGCGTCTGCTCGCGCTCGTCGTGGCCGCCCTGGGCGACCGCCCCGCCGCGGGCCCGGCCGATGGTGTCGATCTCGTCGATGAAGACGATCGCGGGGGCCACCTTGCGGGCCTCGGCGAACAGCTCGCGGACCCGCTGCGCCCCGACGCCGACGATCATCTCGATGAACTCCGACGCGCTGGCGGAGAAGAACGGCACGCCGGCCTCTCCTGCCGTGGCGCGGGCCAGCAGCGTCTTGCCGGTCCCGGGTGGGCCGGCGAGCAGGACGCCCTTGGGGGCGCGGGCCCCCAGCCGCCGGTACTTGTCCGGGTTGCGCAGGAAGTCCACGACCTCGTTGATCTCGGCCTCGACCTCGTCGATGCCCGCCACGTCGTCGAACGTGACGCGGACGCTCTCCGGGTCGACCGGCTTGCGCCTGCTGCTCCCGCCGCCGAACAGGCCGGCGCCGAGCTGGCGCTGACGCCGGAACAGCCACCAGTAGAAGGCGACCAGCAGCAGGATGGGGGCGAAGGAGATCAACAGGTTCCACAGCGCGCCGCGCTGCTCGACCACCGGCTCGGCGCTGACCGTGGCGCCGGCGTCCTCGAGGCGGGTGAGCAGGTCGTCCTCGGCGAAGGTCGGGCGCTCGGTGGCGAACTGCCTGTAGTCCTCACCCGACCCGCCGGGGACGGGGCGGGCGGCGCGCAGCTCACCCTGGATCGTCGACCCCCGGGCGAAGACCTCCGCCACGTTGCGCGCGTCCACCTGGTCGGAGAACTCGGTGTAGGAGATGGGAACCGGCGCGTCGCCCTGGTCCTGCCAGGTCACCAGGCCGAACAGCAGCAGGTAGACGAGCAGCGCGACGGCGAACGGGCGCAGCCGCCGGAGGCGCGAGGGCCGGTCCCCGTCGTCCTGGCCCGGCGGCACGCCCTCGGTGCGCCAGGGACGCTCGGGGGCCCGGTTCTCCGGCTGCGGGCTGGGCCGGCCGCGACGGGTGGCACCCGAGGGCCGGGTCGGTCGGTCGTCCATGTGCGGTCTCCGGTGGGCTCGGCGGGATCGCTCCCCTCCTACCCCGCCCGAGCCGCCCGGCAGTCGCCGCCGGGTGGAGCCTCCGTCCGGCCCCCTGCAGGATCCCGCCGCGAGCTCGCTCGTGGCGGGAGGCAGGGGTCCTTCAGTCGGCAAGCGCCCGCCGCAGCGCCGTCCCCAGCTGGGCGACGCCGACGACGCCGAGCAGGCAGCCGACCGCCGTCCCGCAGGTGACCACCGCCGCGGACCAGCCGAGGCCCGCCACCACCCCGGCCCCGCCGAGGGTGAAGCCGGTCATGGCGACCCGGGTGGGGCGCTCCCAGACCGACAGCTCCCCGGTCTCGGTGACGCCGGCCTGCCCGGCCCGGGCACGCAGGTAGTCCGGCAGCCAGCACAGCCCGCCGAACACCGCGGCCAGCCAGCCGGGGGCGCCGGCCACCCAGAGCGCGGCGGCGAACGCCCCCTCGCTGAGCCGGTCGACGGCCGAGTCGAGGACGAAGCCGCGGCGCGAGGCCCGCCCGGTCGCGATGGCCAGCGCCCCGTCGAGCCCGTCCAGGACGGCGGAGACCCCGACCAGCACCCCGGCGAGCACCAACCACGGGCCACCGACCGCAGCGGGGACGACGGCGGCCGCGGCGACGAGCAGCCCCGCGGCGGTCACCGCGACCGGCGGCAGCCCGGCGACCCGCCGTGCCAGGGCGTACACGCCGGACAACCAGCCGTGCACCAGCCGGCTGGCCGCCGGGTCGGCCCCTCCGTGCCACGTCGACCAGGCGGCGAGGTACTCCTCGCGGCTCAGCACGGCGCCCGCTCCACCAGCGCAGTCCACCAGGCGCGGCGGACCGGGGACAGTGGAGGGGTGCTCCCCGGTCTCTCCCCCGCCCGACGCCGTCTGGTCGTCAGCGTCCTGGGTCTCGCGGTCGTCGCCGTCCTGGTCACCGGCGCGGCGCTGCTGCTGGGCCGGCTGTCGGGCGCCGCGGGCCGCGAGCCGGTGTCGCAGGACACACCCGGCCCGGTGCTGCTCGTGCCCGGCTACGGCGGCTCGACCGCGGCGCTGCAGCCGCTGGCCGACCGGCTGACCGCCGAGGGGCGCGACGCCACGGTGGTCGACGTGCCCGGCGACGGCACCGGGGACCTCGGCGCCGCGGCCGACGCGCTCGGCGAGGCCGCCGACGCCGCCCTGGAGCGCACCGGCGCGGAGAGCGTGGACGTGGTCGGCTACTCCGCCGGGGGTGTCATCGCCCGGCTGTGGGTGGCCGACGGCGGCGCGGCCGTCACGAGGCGGGTGGTGACCCTGGGCTCCCCGCACCACGGCACGACGCTGGCCGACCTGGCCGGGCAGGTGGCACCGGAGGAGTGCCCCGAGGCCTGCCGCCAGCTGGCCACCGCGAGCCCGCTGCTCGCCGGCCTCAACGCCGGCGACGAGACGCCGGAGGGGCCGGCCTGGATCACGATCTGGACGGCGCAGGACGAGACGGTGACCCCACCGGAGTCCGCCCGGCTGGAGGGCGCGCTGGAGCTGCCGGTGCAGTCGGTCTGCCCCGGCGCCCGCGTCGGCCACGGCGACCTGCCGCGCGACCCGCTGGTGCAGGCGATGGTGCTCGAGGAGCTGGGCGCCGCGCCGCCGGCCGCGCTGGGCCCCGACGACTGCGCCCGCCTCGGCGGCTGAGGCAGGACCCCCTCCCTCCACCGGGGAGAGGCGCCTGCGGGAGGCGCCCCGGCTCGCCACCGCGCTCCTGCAGGCGGCGACGTCACTGCTGGAGGACGGCGCCCGCCCCGGGCTGTTCGCCGCACCCGTGGCCCCGCCGCCGGGCGCGGACCCGGAGGACCGCCTGGTCGCCCTCCTCGGCCGTCGGCGCGCGGCAGCTAGCTGGTGACGTCCTTGGTGGTGAAGTTCGCCCAGGCCGCGGCCAGCAGCACGCCGACGTAGACCCCCTGCAGCGCCAGCCCGCGGACGACGTCCCGCCACAGGATCGGGTCGCGGAACAGGTCGACGAAGGCCAGCCAGTACCGGGTGGGCAGGTAGGGCGCGATCGGCGAGGCGGCGTCCAGGGTGAACAGCAGCGAGGAGGTGACCAGCACCGCCAGCGCGCCGAGCGCGGCGGCCAGCGGCGAGTCGGTCAGCGTGGAGAAGAACAGCCCGAAGGCGGCGACGCCGAGCATGGAGACCGTCACGTACCCGATCGCCATGAGGCTGCGGCCGGCCAGCGCCTGCTGCGACAGCGAGGTGCCCGACACCGACGTCCCGCCACCGACGGGCTGGGCGTCGAACAGCGTCGTCCCGACGACGTAGCCGACACCCGCCACCACCAGCACGGTCACCAGCACGAACGCGATGACCGCGACCAGCTTGGCGACGAGCAGCCGGGTGCGCCCGGCCGGCCGGACCAGCAGGTAGCGCAGCGTGCCGGCCTGCGCCTCCCCGGCGACGGCGTCCCCGGCCACGACGGCGACCGCGATGGGCAGGAACAGCGGCAGCACGATGGCCAGCGCCGCCAGCGGGAACAGCGCGCCGTTGGTGAGGACCGCGGACAGGAACGGCGGGCCCTCCCCCGGCCGCGGGGCCAGGTCGGTCAGCTGCACCAGGACGGCGACCAGCACCGGCAGCGCGTTGAGGACGGCGATCGTCACCCAGGTGCGCGGACGGCGGAACAGCTTGCGCAGCTCGACGCCGATCACCGGGCCGCCTCCACCCGGTCGGCGCTGGTGCCGGCCGCGGCGAGCACGACCTCCTCCAGGGTGGGGCGCTGCAGCGCCAGCCCGGTCACCGGCACCCCCGCGCCCACGAGCAGCGCGTTGACCTCGGCCGGGTCGGCTCCGCGCACCACCACCCGCGAGCCCTCGACCCCGAGCACCCGCCCGTCGAGCACGGCCCGCACCCGGTCGGCGGCCGGGGTGTCCACCACCGTCGCGCCGGTGGGCGCGGTCAGCCGGGCCAGCTCGTCCTGCAGCACCAGCCGGCCGCGGTCCAGCACGCCGACCCGGGTGCACAGCTGCTCGACCTCGGCCAGCAGGTGGCTGGAGAGGAAGACCGTCGTCCCGCCGCGGTGCAGCTCCAGCAGCAGGTCCCGGATCTCGTGGATGCCCTGCGGGTCCAGGCCGTTGGTCGGCTCGTCGAGCACCAGCAGCTCCGGGCGGCGCAGCAGCGCGGCGGCCAGCCCGAGCCGCTGCCGCATGCCGAGGGAGTAGGCGCGCACCGGCCGGCGGTCGATGCCGCCGAGGCCCACCTGGTCGAGCACCTCCTCGATGCGGGCACGGCGGGTGCGCCGGGAGCCGCCCGGCCCGGCCGCGTCGATCAGCGCGAGGTTGGCCCGGCCGGACAGGTGCCCGTGGTGCGCCGGCCCCTCGACCAGCGCGCCCACCCGGGGCAGCACCCGGCGGCCGGCGCGCGGCATGCGCTCGCCCAGCAGCTCGACCTCGCCCGCGGTCGGCAGCACCAGGCCCAGCAGCATCCGCACCGTCGTCGTCTTGCCCGAGCCGTTGGCGCCGAGGAAGCCGTAGACGTCACCGGCGCGGACGTCGAGGTCGATGCCGTCGACCGCGCGCAGCCGGCCGTAGCGCTTGACCAGCCCCCGGGTGCGGATCACCGAGCTCACGACGCCGCCCCGGGCAGCCGGCGGGCGGCGTCGGCCAGTGCGTCGAGGGTGACCGTGCCGGTGAGCACGTAGGCCGGGCCGTCCGGCGGGGTGACCAGCATCAGCCCCAGCGGACCCGCGGCGACCCGGGTGCCGAGCTCGTCGGTGACGGCGTCCGGGCCGGCGGTCAGCGCCTCGCGCAGCCCCCCGGCCAGCCGGCCGGGCACCGGCGCGGCCGCCAGCAGGGTCACGCCGCGGCCGTACACGCCGACCGCACCGGGCACGCCCGCGGAGGTCCGCCGCGGCAGGCCGGCCAGCTCTGCGGGCAGCCGCACGTGCGGCGCCCGCTCCTCGGCCTGCGCGATCAGCTCCTCGGTGTCCGGCGCGGTCAGCAGGGTCGCCTCCGGCGGTGGGGTGAAGGCGACGACGTCCGCCGGGGGGACGGCGAGGTCCAGGTCGAGGAAGCGGGTGTCCAGCGCCGCGAGGTCGGCGTCCTCGGCGAACACCTGCACCTGCAGCGGCAGCCCGCTGGCGGGGTCGACCCACACGTCGACCCGGCCCACGGACGCGGCCGGCTCGGCGGGCACCAGCCGCAGGCCGACGGCGTCGCGGCCGGCCACCCGGCGGGCGCCGATGCGGGAGAGCTCGTCGTCGGTGGCCTCGGACAGCAGCCGCCGGCCGAGCGCGGCGGGCAGCAGGTCCGGCGGGGTGGGCAGCGCGAGGGGGGCCGGGGCGCCACGGGTGGCGGTGGCGGCCTCGAAATCCCAGGCCCAGGTGCCGCCGGGGTCGCGGTGCACGCCGGTCTCCCCCGCCGCGGTCACCACGTCGACCCGGTGGTCCTCCGGCCCACGCCACCACACCCGCATCAGCGTCCGGTCGCTGAACAGGTCGGCGACGTCGGTGAGCCGCTCGGACACCGGCAGGGCCAGGCCCCCGGCGGAGACCGCGTAGCCGGAGAAGCCGACGTCCGCGCTGGCCAGCACCGCGGCCCGCAGCTGCGCCGCCGGGACCTCGGTGTCGTCGGCGGGCAGCGCCGCGACGACCGACGGCAGCGCCGCCAGCGCCGCGACGAGCAGGCCGACCGCCGCCCATCGGGCGAGCGCGCCTCGCCCCCGTGCCGCCATGCGCCCCACGGTACGAGCGGACGGCGACCGGCCCGGGCCCACTGGGACGCCCGGCCCCTGCACGGTCCCGCCGCGAGCGCGCGAGGGGCGAGGTGCAGGGGTCCTTCTTCAGTGCGCCGCGGAGGAGGCCTTGCGCCGGTGCACCGTGAGGTTCATGACGAGCACGACCAGCGCCCCGACGACGAGTCCGACGAGCGCGCTGGCGAGGGTGTTGACGAGCCACCCCACGACCCCGCCGAGGGCCCCGGTGGCCTCGTGCGCCGCCTCCTCCAGGTGGTGCACGGCCCCGTACACGGCGTGCAGGCCCAGCTCGTCACTGCCGACCAGCAGGATGTGACCGCCGACCCACAGCATCGCGGCGGTCCCGACCACGGTCAGGGCCGTGAGCAGCCGCGGCATGGCCTTCACCAGTCCGTGGCCGAAGCGGGAGACCCCCTTCCCGGGACGTTGGGACAAGGACAGCCCGACGTCGTCCATCTTCACGATGAGGCCGACGACGCCGTAGACGAGGACCGTGATGCCGACCGCGACGACCGCGAGGATCACCGCGCGGGACCAGAAGCCCTCGTCGGCCACCTCGTTCAGCGAGATCACCATGATCTCCGCCGAGAGGATGAAGTCGGTGCGCACGGCCCCGGACACGATCGTCTTCTCGTCCGGGAGCGCCTGCTCCACCGGTCCGTGGGCGTCGGAGTGGCCGCTGAGCTTGTGCCAGACCTTCTCCGCGCCCTCGTAGCAGAGGTAGGCGCCGCCGATCATGAGGATCGGGGTGAGCAGCCACGGCAGGAACTGGCTGAGCAGCAGGATGGCGGGTAGGATGATCACCAGTTTGTTGCGCAACGAGCCCAGGGCGATGCGCTTGATGATCGGGATCTCCCGCTCGGCGGCGAGGCCGTGCACGTACTGCGGCGTGACGGCCGTGTCGTCGACGACGACACCCGCGGCCTTGACGCTGGCTCGTCCTGCAGCCGCCCCGATGTCGTCGACGGAGGCGGCGGCGGCGCGCGCCAGGACCGCCACGTCGTCGAACAGGGCTACGAGTCCACCGGCCACGTGACGTCCTCCCAGTTGGTCAGCACTCGTGTGCAGTCTCGGTGATCGTGGTCCGTCCCGCCGCACCGGGCGACTCCCCGCTCCGTGTCCCGGGAAGGACTACCCGGCTGGGGACACGCCGAACGCCCGGTCCGGAGGGTCCGCCGTCCGGCGGCCGGGACCGGCACGCTGGAGCGACAGGCTGCTCACCGGGTGCAGCAGGAGGGCAGGACCATGCGGACGGCGGACGACGAGGGCGCGGCGCTGTGGCCCGACCGGTACCTCACCGGGGGCCGGCTGGTCGTCGTCCGCTCGTCCCGGCGGGTGCCGTCGTCGCGGTGGGCGCAGCTGCGCGCGGCCGCCGTCCGGCTGGACCGGGCCGCCCGCGCCCGGCTGGGACTGCCGTCCCCCGCTCCTGAGCCGCCGTCCCCGGCACCCGAGGCGGCCTTCGCGGCGTGGGACACCACCGAGGCGCGCGTCGCCGCGGCCGCCGGGCGGGCGTGGGCGGAGACGGTGCGCGAGCCGTCCTGGTCCTCCCCGCTGCTCGCGGCGAGCCGCTTCGACGGCCAGGCCGAGGTCGACCGCATCGTCGACCTCGCGCTGCGCATCCGGTCGGCCCGCGTCTCCCTCGGGGTGCGCCCGGCCGGGACGGCGGCGGAGTACTGGGACCGCCAGTCCGCCGCGCTGGAGGCCGCCGCGCTCCGGCTCGGGCACCGCGCCGACGCACTGATCCGCTACCGCGACCAGGCCGCGCTGCTCTCGGCCGAGCTGCGCCAGCTGGCCGACCTGGAGCGGCTGGAGCGCAGCGCGGCGGAGGTCGACGGGATCACCGCCGCGACGTCGGCGCTGCCCGACCGGGGGGACGGCGACCTGCGCGCGGTGGCCGACGAGATCGCCGCGGTCCGCAGCGCGGTGACCGAGCTGGTCGAGCTCATGACCCGCACCCGCGCGCCGCTGGCCGAGCCGCCGGACCGAGGAGCGGGGTCGATGCGCTCGCCCGAGCCCACGAGCTGATCGGCACGAGCCACGGGGGCCGGCTGGGTGCTGACCGCGGCGACAGCTCATCACCACGGACCCTGCGCGCTCGTGGTCCCCTCGGCCTGCGGGAACGGGCCGTGGACGCGCAGTCGTCCACGCGACGCAGCCACCACGCCGGGCGAGGTGCGCTCGTGGCGCCTTCCCGGGCCAGGACGTGCCGCAACCGCACACCACCGGGCCGTCCGCGTGCATGGCCCGGCGGCGAGCGCGGGTAGAGCGACTCCATGGCGCCTCCCATCAGCGACGCGGTCGTCGTCGACGTCCTCCGCCGGGTCCACCGGCTGACGACGCCGCTGGTCCGCCGGCTCGGCCGCCCACCGGAGCTGCCGCAGGCCGAGCGGGAGCAGTGGTGGGCCGACCGGGTCTCGCGCGTCGCGGCCGGCGTCAGCGCCGTCCCCCGCCTCGCCGGCAAGCTCGCCGACCTGCTGCCGCTGCAGAACACGGTCGGCTCCGCGGTCCAGGCGCTGGTGGTCGGCGGGGTGGCCGCCGAGCACGGCGTCGAGGACGACGCCGAGCGGGTGGCGCTGCTGGCTCACGTGCTGCTCGACCGCGACCTGCCCGCCGAGCGGGTGCGGCCGCTGCTGGAACGGGCCCCCGGCGCCTACGCCGACGACGTCCTCGGGGACAGGGAGGACCGCAGCGCCGTCCGCACCCTGTGGCGGGTGGCCCGGCTGCTCGGCCGCATCGACGACACCCTCGACGCCCGCCCCAAGGGCAAGCTGCGGCACCGTGCCCTGGCGAACCTGCCGGTGGTCGGCACGCTCGGCGGATACGCGGCCGAGCGGGAGGGCCTGCGCCGGGCGGCGGCCGAGACGGCGGCGCTGCTGGCCGACCGCGCCACCCGGGCCGCCGCGGCGGACCCGGCTCAGTGAGGAGCGGGGACCGCCACCAGGTTGGCGTGGACCTCACGGGTCGCCGTCGACCGGTTCATGGTGATGAAGTGGATGCCCGGGACGCCCTCGTCGAGCAGCGTCTGGCACAGCCCGGTGGCGACCTCGACGCCGTAGGCCCGCACCGCGGCCCTGGCCTCGGGGGTGTCCCCGTCCAGCTCGGCGAAGCGGGCGGCCAGGTGCTCCGGGAACGCCTGGCCGGACAGCTGGACGATGCGGGTGATCTGCCGGGCGTTGGTCACCGGCATGACCCCGGCGATGATCGGCACCTCGCAGCCGGCGGCGGCCACCCGGTCGCGCATCCGCAGGTAGTCCTCCGGGCGGAAGAACATCTGGGTGATCGCGAAGTCGGCGCCGGCCCGGCACTTGCGCACGAACATCTCGACGTCGGTCTCGAAGTCCGGCGAGCGCGGGTGCCGCTCCGGGAAGGCGGCCACGCCGACGGAGAAGTCACCCATGGAGCGGATCAGCTCGACCAGCTCGGCGGCGTAGGTCAGCCCCTCCGGATGGGCCACCCACTCCGCCTGCGGGTCGGCGCCCGGCGGGTCCCCGCGCAGCGCCAGCAGGTTCCGCACGCCCGCCGCGGCCAGCCGGCTGACCACGTGCCGGAGCTCGGCGACGCTGTGGTCGACGGCGGTCAGGTGGGCCAGCGGGGTCATCGTCGTCTCGGTGGCGATGCGCTCGGTGACCGAGACGGTGCCCTCGCGGGTCGACCCGCCGGCGCCGTAGGTGACCGACACGAACGACGGCTGCAGCCGCTCGAGCTCGCGCAGCGCCGTCCACAGCTGGGTGGCGCCCTCGGGGCTCTTGGGCGGGAAGAACTCGAAGGACCACGTCGGCCGGCTCTCGGCGAGCAGCTCGCGCACGGTCCGCGTCATGGACAGCGAGGATACGGACCCGCCGGGGTCCGGCCCGCCCTGCATCCGTCCGGCACGCCCCCGGAGAAGGTCCTCCGGCACCGCCGCCCCACCGGCCCCAGGAGGCAGACCCCGTGGCCCTGACCGACTCCGCCCGGATCCCGGCCGCGCCTGATCGGATGGCGCGCGATACTCGGTCCGTGATCGCCGGGGCGCAGCAGCGCGAGACACCCGTCCTCCCCCCGGCTCCCCCGCCGGCCGCTGCCGAGATCGACCGCGTGCGCGCGGCGGTCTGGGACGCCCTCTCGGACTTCCTCGAGGTGCAGCGGGAGACCCTCGCGGCGATGGACCCGTCGCTCGTCCCGGTGATCGACGAGGTCTGCGCCCTGGCCGACGGCGGCAAGCGGCTGCGCCCGCTGTTCGCCTACTGGGGCTGGCGCGGCGTCAGCGGCGAGGGGCCCCGGGAGTCCGACGCGGCGGTGCTGCGGGCGGTGGCCGCGCTGGAGTTCGTGCACGCCAGCGCGCTGGTGCACGACGACGTGATGGACGGCGCGCTGACCCGCCGCGGCCGCCCGGCCACCCACGTCGGCTTCGCCTCCCGGCACGGGGACGACGCGCTGGCCGGGGACGGCGACGCCTTCGGCGTGGGCGCGGCGATCCTCGTCGGCGACCTCGCGCTGGTGTGGTCCGACGAGCTGCTGCGCTGCTCGGGCATCTCCCCCACCGCGCTCTCCCGGGCCCGCCGGGTCTGGGACACCATGCGCACCGAGGTGACCGCCGGGCAGTACCTGGACCTGCTGCGCGCCGCCGGCGGCCTGCCCGGTGTGCAGGGCGCGCTCACCGTGGCCCGCTACAAGAGCGCCGGCTACACCGTGCAACGGCCGCTGCAGCTGGGCGCCGCCATCGCCGGTGCCGGTGAGCGCGCCGCCGAGGTCTACACCGCGATCGGCCTGCCGCTGGGTGAGGCGTTCCAGCTGCGCGACGACGTCCTCGGGGTGTTCGGCGACCCGTCGGTCACCGGCAAGTCCGCCGACGACGACCTGCGCGAGGGCAAGCAGACGCTGCTGGTGGCGCTGGCCGAGGAGGCCGCGGACGACGAGGGACGGCGGCTGCTCACCGAGGCGCTGGGGAACCCCGGTGCCGGCCCGGCCGAGTTCGACGCGCTGCGGGCGCTCTTCGAGTCCACCGGCGCCCGCGCGCAGGTCGAGCAGCGGATCGCCGAGCGCACCGCGCTCGCCCGCACCGCCATCGCCGAGGCCCCGCTGGCCGACGACGCCCGGGCCGCTCTCGACGCGCTCGCCGTCGCCGCGACCACCCGCACCGCCTGATGGTCCGCACCGTCCCCGGGCGCACCGACCGCGTCGTCGTCGTGGGCGCCGGCCTCGCCGGGCTGTCGGCGGCCCTGCGGCTGCGCGGCGCCGGCCGGGAGGTCACCGTCGTCGAGCGCGCCTCCGGCCCCGGCGGGCGCGCCGGGCGGATCGAGGAGCGCGGCTACGCCCTCGACACCGGCCCGTCGGTGTTCACCGCCCCGGAGCTGGTCGCCGACACCCTCGCCGCGGTCGGCGAGAAGCTCGAGGACCGGCTGCAGATGGTCCCCCTGCGGACCACCTACCGGGCACGGTTCGCCGACGGCTCGCACCTGGACGTGCACGCCGACGTCGACGCGTTCGCCGCCGAGGTCGAGGCGCTGTGCGGGCCCGCGGAGGCGGCCGCGCTGCGGCGGTACCTGGCCGACCTGGCCGAGCTCTACCGGCTGCAGCTGACCACCTTCATCGACCGCAACCTCGACACCCCGCTGGACCTGCTCGGCCCCGAGCTGGTGCAGCTGGCGCGGCGCGGCGGCTTCGGCCGGCTGTCCCGGCACGTCGAGCGGCACTTCACCGACGACCGGCTGCGCCGGCTGTTCAGCTTCCAGGCCCTCTACGCCGGGGTCTCGCCGTACCGCGCGATCGCCGCCTACGCGGTCATCGCGCAGCTCGACATCGGCGCCGGCGTCTGGCACCCCGTCGGCGGGATCGCCGCCGTCCCCCGCGCGATGGCCGCCGCGGCCGCCGACGCCGGCGTGACCCTGCGCCACGACACCGAGGTGCGGGAGCTGGAGGTCAGCGGGTCGCGGGTCACCGGCGTGCTGCTGGGCGACGGCGAGCGGCTGCCCGCGGACGCCGTCGTCGTCACCGTCGACCGGCCGGAGACGCTGGTGCCCGGCTTCCGACGGCTGCGGCGGCCGGTGTACTCGCCGTCCTGCGTGGCCGTGCACGTCGGCGTCCGCAGCGAGCTCCCCGGTCAGGCGCACCACACGATCAGCTTCGGCGCCGCGTGGCGCGAGGTCTTCGCCGAGCTGACCCGCGACGGCCGCCCGATGACCGACCCGAGCCTGCTGGTCAGCATGCCGTCGCGCACCGACCGCAGCCTCGCCCCCGAGGGCGGCCAGGTGCTGAGCATCGTCGCGCCCACCCCGAACCTGGACCCGCACAGCGGCGGCAACCCCGACCTGGACTGGACGACGCTGGGGCCCCGCTACCGCGACGAGGTGCTGGGCGTGCTGGAGGAGCGCGGCTGGAGCGGGCTGACCGGCGCGATCGAGGTCGAGCACGTCGACACCCCGCTGACCTGGGCGGCGCAGGGCATGGCCGCGGGGACGCCGTTCGCCCTGGCGCACACCTTCGGCCAGACCGGCCCGTTCCGGACGCCGACGCTGCCCCGGCGCGGCCCGGAGAACGTCGTCCTCGCCGGCTCGTCGGTGCAGCCCGGCGTCGGCGTGCCCATGGTCGTCATCAGCGGCCGGCTGGCCGCGGAGAGGATCACCGGACGGGTCCGGCCATCCCCGCGGGAACGGCCGGACCCGGGGACGGGGAACCGATGACCCTCACCGACCCGCCGCGCACGCAGGCCGAGCGGCAGGCCCTCCTCGACGCCGCCTACCGGCACTGCGCGGCGATCAACGCCGAGCACGGCAAGAGCTACCACCTGGCCACCCGGCTGCTCACCCCGGACCGGCGCCCGGCGATCCACGCGCTCTACGCCGCCGCCCGCACCGCGGACGACCTCGTCGACCACCCCGGCGCCGACCCGGCCGGCGACCTCGCCGAGTGGTCCCGCGCGGTGCTGGCCGAGCTGGAGGCCGGCTGGTCCGACGACCCGGTGCGCCTCGCCCTGGTGCACACCTACCGCCGGTACGACATCGCCGTCGAGCACCTGGTCGACTTCCTCGCCGCGATGACCAGCGACCTCGACGTCACCGGGTACGCCGACATGGACGCCCTCGACCGCTACATGTGGGGCTCGGCGTCGGTCATCGGCCTGCAGGTGCTGCCCGTGCTCGGCACCGCGAGCGGCGTGGCCCGCGAGGAGGCCGCCCCGCACGCCATCGCGCTGGGCGAGGCCTTCCAGCTGACCAACTTCCTGCGCGACGTCGCCGAGGACGTCGACCGGGGCCGGGTCTACCTGCCCGCCGACCTCATGGCCGCGCACGGCGTCACCCGCGAGCAGCTCGCCGAGAAGCGGTACGACGCCCACTTCCGGGAGCTGATGCGGGAGATGGTCGCCATCGTGCGCCGCCGCTACGACGACGCCGCCCCGGGGACGCCGATGCTCGCGCCGGAGTCCCGCGACTGCGTGCGCGCCGCCACCGACCTCTACGGCGGCATCCTCACCGAGATCGAGCGGGCCGACTACCGGGTGCTCGACCGCCGGGTGCGGGTGTCCAAGCCACGGCGTCTGGCGGTGTTCGCCCGCCGGTTGACCGCCGCCCAACTGGCCAGGGTCAGGGTCACCATGGCGAAGCCGAACAGCAGGTCCTCGACCGGCGCGTAGGCGATCCGCGGACCCCAGATGGTGTCCGGGTCGTAGGTGACGACGTCCAGCCCGGTCAGCACGCCGTTCATCAGCAGCTGGAACGTGATGATGATCGCGTAGGCCACCCAGAACACCGGCCGGGTGACCATCCGGGTGCGGTAGACGGCCAGGTCCACCACCAGGACGGCGACCACCGCGGTGACGGCGAGCGCGCTGTAGCTCACCGGCCGGTCCCGGCTTCCTCGGCCGGGTAGCCGGCGTCCCAGCCGGTGACCTTGCGCACCGCCTCCAGCGCCAGCACCGA
The DNA here is from genome assembly GCF_054050595.1 of Geodermatophilus sp. SYSU D00779. Lineage (NCBI taxonomy): Bacteria > Bacillati > Actinomycetota > Actinomycetes > Geodermatophilales > Geodermatophilaceae > Geodermatophilus > Geodermatophilus sp. SYSU D00779. The sequence continues at coordinate 41,387 of NZ_JBJGZQ010000003.1, read as the reverse complement.
GCACAGCGGGACGACGAGGAAGAACAGCACCTCCTCGACCGGGATGCCGCCGGGCAGCCGGACGCCGAGGGTCAGCCGGTCGGAGTAGTCCCAGTGGCCCTGCGCGATCGCGTACAGCACCCAGACCACGAAGACGGCGAACTCCGGTGCGACCGCGACCAGCAGCCGCCGCCAGCGGGCGTACACCCGCACCCGCAGCAGGAGCTCGAGCGGCGCGGTGACGACCAGGCAGCCGGCCAGCAGCGCGAGGTAGGTCAGCTGCCCCATCCGTCGGCGCTCAGAACGCCAGGGCCTGGGCGCGCCGGGTGACCTCGGTGTGCCGGTCGCTGCGCAGCGCCTCCACGGGCGTGCCCGGCAGGGTCTCGTCGGCGCGGAACAGCCACTCGAAGACCTCCGCGTCGCTGAACCCGCCGTCCTTGAGCACGGTGATCAGGCCGGGCAGGTGCTTGAGGACGGCGCCGTCCTGGAGGAAGTCGGCCGGGATCCGGCTGTTGCCGCTGCCGGGGACGGCCATGAGCTTGTGCTCGCGCAACAGCTGGCGGACCCGGTTCGGCGAGACCCCCAGTACACCGGCGACCTCAGCGGGGGTGAGCGTCTCCATGGCGTCCGAGCCTATGACCCCCCGCGGCCCGCCGTGCCCAGGACGCCGATCCGCCGTCCAGCTGCCCCGATACGATGGGGCGGGGCCGTGACTGGCGCTGCTGAGGTGGACCACCACCGGGGAGCGGCCCGCACCACCCCGCCGGGCGCCTGGGCACCCACCCGTCGTCCCCTCGCGCTGGAGCCCTCCATGACCGACGTCACCACGACCGACGCCACCCCCTCCTCTGACGCCGCCATGCCGCACGCCGACGTCGCCTCCGCCGCCTACCGCAGCGCGCTGCAGGTCATCGGGGCGGTCGAGCCCCGGGTGGCCGAGGCCATCGGCGCGGAGCTCGCCGACCAGCGGGCCTCGCTGAAGCTGATCGCCAGTGAGAACTACGCCAGCCCCGCGGTGCTGCTCACCATGGGCAACTGGCTGTCGGACAAGTACGCCGAGGGCACCGTCGGGCACCGCTTCTACGCCGGCTGCCAGAACGTCGACACCGTCGAGGCGCTGGCCGCCGAGCACGCCCGCGAGCTGTTCGGCGCGCCGCACGCCTACGTGCAGCCGCACTCGGGCATCGACGCCAACCTGGTCGCCTTCTGGGCGGTGCTGGCCTCCCGCGTCGAGTCCCCGGCCCTGGAGAAGGCCGGCGTCCGGCACGTCAACGAGCTGACCGACGCCGACTGGTCGGCGCTGCGCCACCAGCTCGGCGACCAGCGGATGCTCGGCATGTCCCTCGACGCCGGTGGCCACCTCACCCACGGCTTCCGCCCGAACATCAGCGGCAAGATGTTCGAGCAGTCCTCCTACGGCACCGACCCCGAGACCGGGCTGCTGGACTACGACGCCGTCCGCGAGCGGGCCCGCGAGTTCCGGCCGCTGATCCTCATGGCCGGCTACTCCGCCTACCCGCGCCGGGTGGACTTCGCCCGGATGCGCGAGATCGCCGACGAGGTGGGCGCCACGCTCGTCGTCGACATGGCCCACTTCGCCGGCCTGGTCGCCGGGAAGGTGTTCACCGGCGACTTCGACCCGGTGCCGCACGCCCACGTCGTCACGACGACGACGCACAAGTCCCTGCGCGGCCCGCGCGGCGGCATGGTCCTGGCCCAGCCCGAGTACGCCGAGGCCGTCGACCGCGGCTGCCCGATGGTGCTCGGCGGTCCGCTGCCGCACGTCATGGCCGCCAAGGCCGTCGCCTTCGCCGAGGCCCGCCAGCCGGCCTTCGCCGGGTACGCGCAGCGCATCGTCGACAACGCCGTCTCCCTCGCCGAGGGGCTGACCCGCCGCGGCGCGCGGCTGGTCACCGGCGGCACCGACAACCACCTGGTGCTCGTCGACGTCTCCGGCTTCGGCCTCACCGGTCGCCAGGCGGAGTCCGCGCTGCTGGACGCCGGCATCGTGACCAACCGCAACGCCGTCCCCGCCGACCCGAACGGCGCCTGGTACACCTCCGGCATCCGGCTGGGCACCCCGGCGCTGACCACCCGCGGCTTCGGGGCGGACGAGTTCGACCGCACCGCCGAGCTGATCGTCGACGTCCTGTCGAACACGACCGCGACCGCCACCCGAGACGGGTCGCCGTCCAAGGCGAGGTACGCGACCGCCGACGGCCTGGCCGACCGGACCCGCGCCGCGGCGGCCGAGCTGCTGGACCGCCACCCGCTCTACCCCGGCCTGGAGCTCTGAGGGAAGGGACCGGCCGCGGGTTCCGCCGAGCGGGGGGCGGAGACTCCCCCGAGGCGGGACCGGTGGAGCTCCACGCCCCCGGACGCGGCACGTGGCCGCGGTGACGTCCGGAGGACGTCGGTGTGGGTGTGACGGGTGAACCCGTCACACCGGCCGGCGCTCCGCGTGTACGGGCGGCGCAGCGCCGACCCGCTCCTACACTCGGCCGGGTGGACACCGCCGTGACCGACCCCGTGGTCGGCCTCGTCCTCGAGGGGAGGTACCTGCTCGAGGAGCGCCTCGCCCGAGGCGGCATGTCCACCGTCTACGCCGCCACCGACCTCCGGCTGCACCGCACCGTCGCGGTCAAGGTCATGGCCGAGCACCTGGCGCACGACCCGACGTTCGTCGACCGGTTCACCCGCGAGGCGCGGGCCGCGGCGATGCTCAGCCACCCCAACGTCGTGTCGGTCAGCGACCAGGGCAGCGACCAGGGCCTGGTGTTCCTGGTGATGGAGCTGGTCCGCGGCCGCACGCTGCGCGACCTGCTGCAGGCCCGCGGCCGGCTCACCGTCGCCGAGGCCTTCGCCGTCCTGGAGCCGGTGCTCTCCGGGCTCACCGCCGCCCACCGCGCCGGGATCGTGCACCGCGACATCAAGCCCGAGAACGTGCTCATCGGCGCCGACGGCGTGGTGAAGGTCGCCGACTTCGGCCTGGCCCGCGCGCTCACCGGCACCGGGCAGACCAGCCACACCGGCGGCGTGCTCATCGGCACCGTCGCCTACCTCTCCCCCGAGCAGCTCGAGCGCGGCAAGGCCGACGCCCGCAGCGACGTCTACGCCGCCGGTGTCGTGCTCTACGAGATGCTCACCGGCCACCCTCCCTACGGGGGCGACACCCCGCTGGCCGTGGCCTACCAGCACGTGCACCACGACATGCCCCGCCCGTCGGAGGAGGTGCCGGGCCTGCCGTGGGAGGTCGACGAGCTGGTCGCGCGCACCACCCGCCGCGAACCGGCCATCCGCCCGCTGGACGCCGGCGCGTTCCTCGCCGACATCGAGGACGTGCGCACCGACCTGGCCATCGAGCGCGTCCCCGTCCCCACCGGGCGCGGCCCCGCCACCGCCGACACCCTGCGGCCGACCAACCGGCCCAGCCGCCCGACCCGGCACACCGGCGACCCGGCCGCTCCGCGCACCGAGGTGCTCGGCCCCGGTGGGACCCGGCCCGGGCGCGCCAGCGGCCGGACCTCGATGCTGCCCGGCACGGGCACCGACCCGGGTGCACGGCGGCCCGCGCCCCAGCGCGCCCGCCCCGGCGTGCCGCCGCACATCCGCCGCCGCCGCGCCCGGCTCGCCGTCGCCCTCGTGCTGCTCACCGCGATCACCATCGGCGCGGTCGGCTGGTGGCTGGGGTCCGGTCGGTGGACGACGGTGCCGCAGCTGGCCGGCAAGGAGCAGGCCGCGGCGATCGACCTGCTGCAGGAGGCCGGGCTGACCCCCGACTGCTGCGAGGAGCAGTTCAGCGAGGACGTCGCCGACGGCGTGGTCATCTCCGCCGAGCCCGAGGGTGGCGAGGCCATCCGGGGCACCGACGTCCGGCTGGTGGTCTCCAAGGGCCCGGAGCGGTTCGAGGCGCCTCCGGACCTGGTCGGCCAGCCGCTGGACGCGGTCCGCACCGCGCTCGAGAACGTCCCGGTGGTCGTCCAAGAGGTGCAGGACTACGACAACGAGGTGCCGGTCGGCCACGTGACCGGCTTCGACCCGGAGGCCGGCACCGAGCTCAAGCGCGATCAGGAGCTGGTGGTCTACGTCAGCCGCGGGCACGAGCCGGTGACCGTGCCGGCCGTCGTCGGGCTCTCACCCGACGAGGCGACGGCCAACCTGGAGACGCTCGGGTTCACCGTGGAGCGCACCGAGGGCCGCAGTGCCGACGTCGACCCCGGCGAGGTCATGGCGGTCACCCCGGCCAGCGGCCAGCAGGCGCCCTACCGGAGCACGGTCACCCTGCAGGTGTCCGCCGGGCTGCCCCAGGTGCAGGTGCCCGACGTGGTCGGCCGCAGCCAGCAGGAGGCGACCGCGCTGCTGCAGCAGGCCGGCCTGCAGGTTCAGGTCAGCCAGTTCTTCGGCGACCGGGTGATCCGGCAGAGCCCGACCGCCGGGCAGACGGTCGACATCGGCACCCAGGTGACGATCCTGGTGACGTTCGAACGGGACTGAGGACGCTGCGTACTGCTGCAGGTGTGCCGCCCATCGGGGCGCACGTCCAGATCAGGAGCGGGCTGGCCAAGGGCGGTCTGGCCTACACCGACGCCGTCGGCGCGCGGGCCGTGCAGGTCTTCGTCGGCAACCCGCGGGGCTGGAAGCTGACCGCGGGCGACCCGCGCCAGGACGCGCTGTTCACCGCGGGCTGCGCCGAGCGCGGGGTGCCCTCCTTCATCCACACGCCCTTCCTGGTCAACGTCGGCTCCCCCACCGAGGCGACCGTCGAGCAGTCGATCGCGACCATCGCGCACAACCTCGCGCGGGGCGCCCAGCTCGGCTGCCAGGGCGTCGTCGTCCACGCCGGGTCCGCCGTCGGTGAGGACCGCTACGAGGACGCGCTGCGCCAGCTGCACGAGCGGCTGCTGCCCGTGCTCGAGGCCGCGCCGGACGACGGTCCGCGGCTGCTCGTCGAGCCGACGGCCGGTGGCGGCAGGTCGCTGGCCGCCACCGTCGAGGACCTCGGCCCGTACTTCGCCGCGCTCGAGCACCACCCGCTGCTCGGCGTCTGCTTCGACACCTGCCACGCCTGGGCGGCCGGTCACGAGCTGACCACGCCCGGCGGCACGGCCGCGACCCTGGACGCGCTCGAGGCCGCCGTCGGCCCCGGCCGGCTGGGCCTGGTGCACGCCAACGACTCGCTCGACGAGTGCGGCTCCAAGCGGGACCGGCACACCACCATCGGCGCCGGCTCGATCGGGGTGGCGCCGTTCGCGGAGCTGCTGGCCCACCCCTCGATGGCCGGCGTCCCGGTCGTCGTGGAGACGCCCAGCGAGCGGGACGGCGTGGCCTCGGCCGGGCACGCGGCCGACATCGCGCTGCTGTGCTCGCTGCGCGACGGCACCGCGGCGGTCGAGGCCCCCGCGGCCTGACATAGGACCTCCCTGCCCCCCCCGCCACTCGGTTGAGGACCCAGCCCTCGCAGGCTCGGGGCGGTGCCCCGGACGGGGCCGACGGGCCCTGCAGGGAGGCCGTTCCGGTACGTCACCAGGCCCGGCGTGTCGGCGTGTCCCGGCGACACGCTGACGTGACGGTGCGGATCCGGATCCTGACTTGCGGTGACGGCGCTCGCCACGTTGGCTGCTCCTCACCGCGGTCGCCCGCCGCGGTGAAGCCGTCCGAGGAGCCGTCCCTTGCCCACCCGTCGCACCCTGGCCGTCGGCGTCGTCGCCGCCCTCGCGACGGCCGGCCTCGGCGCGACCGCCGCCCCGGCCGCCGCCGCGCCGTCCGACGGTCCGCGGGCCACCTACGTCGTCACCGTCGACCGCTCGGCGCTGCCCGTGCAGGCGGCCGAGCGTGCCCGCGGCCTCGGCGGGCAGGTCGACCACGTCTACTCCACGGCACTGACCGGCTTCGCCGTCACGCTCCCGGAGGCCGCCGCGAGCCGGCTGTCGGCCATCCCCGGGGTCGTCGCCGTCGAGCGCGACCAGACGGTCACCACCGACGAGTCCCAGCCCGGCGCGACGTGGGGTCTGGACCGCACCGACCAGCGCGACCTGCCCCTCGACACCACCTACGGCTACGCCACGACCGGCGCGGGGGTCACCGCCTACGTCATCGACACCGGCATCGCCGCCGGCCACACCGAGTTCACCGGCCGCGTGGGCGTCGGCTTCGACGCGGTCGACGGCGGCGCGCCCGACGACTGCAACGGCCACGGCACGCACGTCGCGGGCACCGTCGGCGGGACGACGTACGGCATCGCGAAGGGCGTGCGGCTGGTCGGCGTCCGCGTGCTCGGCTGCGACGGCAGCGGCACCACCGCCGGCGTGGTCGCCGGCATCGACTGGGTCACGGCCGACCACCAGGCCGGCGCACCCGCGGTCGCCAACATGAGCCTCGGCGGCGGGGCCAGCACCGCCATCGACACCGCGGTGCGCACCTCCATCGCCGACGGGGTGAGCTACGCGGTGGCGGCGGGCAACGGCAACTCCGCCGGCGTGGCCCAGGACGCCTGCGCCTCCTCCCCCGCGCGGGTGCCGGACGCGCTCACCGTCGGCGCGACCGACCGCACCGACCAGGCGGCGTCGTTCAGCAACCACGGCTCCTGCGTCGACCTGTTCGCTCCCGGCGTCGGCATCACCAGCGCCTGGTACACGGGCAGCAGCGCGACCAACACGATCAGCGGGACGTCGATGGCCACGCCGCACGTCGCGGGCGTCGCCGCCCTCGTGCTGTCCACCACGCCGTCCGCGCCGCCGGCCACGGTCGCCGCGACGGTCACCGCCGCCGCGACTCCCGGCCACGTCGTCCTGTCGAGCACGGCCACCCGGGCCGGGACCCCGAACCGGCTGCTGTTCAGCTCCTACTGATCCGCCCGGCGGCGGTGTGCGCGGAGCGGTCCTCCACCGTGGAGTGGTGCATCAGCGCACACCGTCGCGGCGCAGCAGCCGCAGACGTCCGGCGCGCACGGCACGGACGTCACGCCGGCAGGTCTCGGGTGAGCCGGTCATCCGGCTGCAGCCGAACCTCGCTCGCCGGTCCTCAGCGGTCGAGGATCTCGGCGAGCACGTCGCCGGCGCGCTCGACGGCGGCGCGGTCGACGCCCAGGTTGGTCACCAGCCGCAGCCGCCGGTCGCTGACCTGGGACACGAGCACCCCCTGCGCCTTGGCGGCCTCGGCCACGACCGGGGCGGGGACGTCGTCCAGCCGGACGATGTTGGTCTGCACCGTGGCCGGGTCGACCCCGAGGCGCTTGGCCAGCAGCTGCGCGTGCTCGTGGTCCTCGGCCAGCCGGTCGAGGTGGGCGTCCAGCGCGTACAGCCCGGCCGCGGCGAGCACCCCGGCCTGCCGCATCCCGCCACCGAGCCGCTTGCGCCACAGCCGGGCGGCGGCGATCCGCTCGGCCGAGGCGACGAGCACCGACCCGACCGGGGCACCCAGCCCCTTGGACAGGCAGACCGATGCGGTGTCGGCCAGCCCGCCGTAGGTGGCCAGGTCGACGCCGGAGGCCACGGAGGCGTTCCAGATCCGGGCGCCGTCGAGGTGCACGTCGACGCCGGCCTGCCGCGACCAGTCCCACAGCGCCTGCAGCTGCTCCAGCGGCTGCACCAGCCCGCCACCGCGGTTGTGCGTGTTCTCCACGGCGATCGCCGCGGTCGCGGTGAGGTGCCAGTTGTCCCGCGGGCGCACCTGCTCGACGAGCCGGGCGGTGTCGAGCCGGCCGCCGTCCGAGACCACCGTGCGGGTCGAGATGCCGAACAGCACCGCCGCCGCGCCCATCTCGTAGGTGACGATGTGCGCCTCGGAGTCGCAGAGCACCTCCTGGCCCGGCTCGCAGACCAGCCGCAGGCCGATCTGGTTGCCCATCGTCCCCGACGGCACGAACAGCCCCGCCTCGTGGCCGAACAGACCCGCCACCCGCTCCTCGAGCGCGTTGATCGTCGGGTCCTCGCCGTAGACGTCGTCCCCGACCTCGGCCTCGGCCATCGCCCGGCGCATGCCGGGCGTCGGCTTGGTGACGGTGTCGGAGCGCAGGTCGATCACGTCAGCCACGCAGCATCTCCGCGACCAGGAAGGCGAGCTCCAGCGACTGCCCGGTGTTCAACCGCGGGTCGCAGGCGGTCTCGTAGCGGCTGTTGAGGTCCTCGTCGCTGATCTCCATGGCCCCGCCGAGGCACTCGGTGACGTCCTCACCGGTGAGCTCGACGTGGATGCCGCCGGGCCAGGTGCCCAGGGCCCGGTGGACGTCGAAGAAGCCGAGCACCTCGTCGACGACCCGGTCGAAGTGCCGGGTCTTGTAGCCGGTGGGGGACTCGTGCGTGTTGCCGTGCATCGGGTCGCACTGCCACACGACCTGGTGGCCGCTCGCGGTGACCTTCTCCACGATCGGCGGCAGCACGTCGCGGATCTTGCCGTTGCCCATCCGGCTGATCAGGGTCAGCCGGCCCGGGATGCCCTCGGGGTCGAGCCGCTCGACCAGCTCGGTCGCCTGCTCGGGCGTCGTCGTCGGGCCGATCTTGACGCCGATCGGGTTGGCGATCCGCGACATGAACTCCACGTGCGCGCCGTCGAGCTGGCGGGTGCGCTCGCCGATCCAGACGAAGTGCGCCGAGGCGGCGTAGGCCCGGCCCTCGTCCACCCGCAGCAGCGCCCGCTCGTAGTCGAGGATCAGCGCCTCGTGGCTGTTGTAGAGCTCCACGCCGCGCAGCGCGGTGTCGTCGACGCCGCAGGCCTTCATGAACGCCAGCGCCCGGTCGATCTCGCGGGCGATCACCTCGTAGCGCACGCCCGCCGGGGAGCTGGCCACGAAGTCCTTGTTCCAGTCGTGCACGGCGTGCAGGTCGGCCATGCCGCCGCGGGCGTAGGCGCGGATCATGTTCATCGCGGCCGCGGAGTTGGCGTAGGCGCGCACCAGCCGGTTGGGGTCCGGGATGCGCTTCTCCAGCACTGGCTCCAGCGAGTTGACCATGTCGCCGCGGTAGGAGGGCAGGCCGAGGGCGTCGGTGTTCGACGAGCGGGGCTTGGCGTACTGCCCGGCCACCCGGCCCACCTTGACCACCGGCACGCTCGCGCCGTAGGTCAGGACGACGGCCATCTGCAGCAGCGTGCGCGTGGTGCTCTGCAGGTGCGCGTCGGTGTTGAGGTCGAAGGTCTCCGCGCAGTCACCGCCCTGGAGCAGGAACGCCCGGCCCTGCGCCACCTCGGCCAGCCGCGTGCGCAGCTCGTCGACCTCGCTGGGCGCCACGATGGGCGGCACGGAGGAGAGGGTGGCCAGGACGGTGTCCAGCGCGGCACGGTCGGGCCACTCCGGCTGCTGGGCGGCGGGCAGCTCCCGCCACCGGTCCAGGTCGTGCAGCAGGGCAGCCGGGTCGGAGAGGGTCACGCCATCAGAGGGTACCGGCGGCTGTGCCGCAGCCCTCGCCGCGAGCCTGGTGACGTTCTGGAACGGCCTCCCTGCAGGGTCCCGCCGCGAGCCTGCGAGTGGCGGGCGGGGGGCAGGGAGGCCCTCTTTCAGCCGAAGAAGACCTCGACCTCCGCGTACCGGTCGACCGGGACCAGCTTCAGCTGGGCGGTCGCCTCGGCCAGGGGCACCCGCACGATGTCGGTGCCCCGCAGCGCCACCATCACGCCGGTCTCCCCGGCGTGCACCGCGTCGAGCGCGGCCAGCCCGAAGCGGGTGGCCAGCACCCGGTCGAACGGCGAGGGGGTGCCGCCGCGCTGGATGTGCCCGAGGACGACGGCGCGGGACTCCCGGCCGGTGCGCTCCTCGATCAGCGAGGCCAGCGCGGTGCCGATCCCGCCGAGCCGGACGTGGCCGAACGCGTCCTTCTCGCCCGTGGCCGTCACCAGGTCGCCGTCCTTGGGCTTGGCGCCCTCGGAGACCACCACGATCGGGGAGTAGCCGGAGTCGAACCGGCGCTGGCAGTGCTGCACGACGGCGTCGACGTCGAAGGGCTGCTCGGGGATGAGGACGACGGTGGCACCGCCGGCCATCCCGGCGTGCAGGGCGATCCACCCCGCGTGCCGGCCCATGACCTCGACCACGAGCGTGCGGTGGTGGCTGTCCCCGGTGGTGTGCAGCCGGTCGATGGCCTCGGTGGCCACGCCGAGCGCGGTGTCGAAGCCGAAGGTGTAGTCGGTGGCGTCGAGGTCGTTGTCGATGGTCTTGGGGACGCCGACCACCCGCACGCCGGCCTCGGCGAGCTTGGTGGCCACGCCGAGGGTGTCCTCGCCGCCGATCGGGATCAGCGCGTCGACGCCGAGCCGCTCGAGCGTGGCGAGCACCCGATCGGCGCCGCCCTCCAGCGCATAGGGGTTGGTGCGCGAGGTGCCCAGGACGGTGCCGCCGCGGGGCAGGATGCCGCGGACGGCGGCGAGGTCCATCGGCACGGTGTCGCCCTCGAGGACCCCGCGCCAGCCGTCGCGGAAGCCGACCACCTCGTCGCCGCACCGGACGCCCTTGCGGACGATGGCCCGGATCACCGCGTTGAGGCCCGGGCAGTCGCCGCCGCCGGTCAGGATGCCGATGCGCATGGGGCCGTCCTCCGGGATGGTTCGGGGCGCTCACGGTCGTTGGCGGGGTGGTGCTGCTGGTCAGGAGGATGATCGTATGCCGAGGGTGATCGCCGCCACAGGGGCCACGGGCGCGCTCGGGCGACGTGTCGTCGAACGGCTCGCCGGCCGGGGGGACGTCGCCCTGCGGCTGGTCGTGCGCGATGCCGACCGCGCCCCGCGCGTCCCCGGCGCCGGGGTGGCCGCCGTCCCGGGCGGCTACGCCGACGGGCCCGGCCTGACCGCCGCCCTCGCCGGGGTGCACACCCTCTACCTGGTGTCGGCCGCCGAGGCCGAGGACCGGCTGCAGCAGCACCGCACCGCCGTCGCCGCGGCGGCCGCGGCCGGTGTGCAGCGCGTCGTCTACACCTCCTTCCTCGGCGCCGCTCCGGACGCCGTCTTCACCCTCGCCCGCCAGCACGCCGCCACCGAGGAGGCCCTCGCCGCCACCGGCGTGCGCACCACGGTGCTGCGGCACGCCATGTACGCCGACTTCGTGCCGTTCTTCGCCGTCCTCGAGGACGGGCGGGCGGTGATCGCGGCGCCGGCCGACGACGGGCGGGCGTCCTTCGTGTCCCGCGACGACCTGGCCGACGTCGCGGCCGCCGTCCTGGTCGACGACTCCCCCGCCCTCGACGGCGCCGTGCTCGACGTGACCGGGCCGGAGGCGCTGTCGTTGGACGACGCGGCCGCCGTCCTGGCCGAGGTGACCGGCCGGCCCGCCGCCTACCGCCGCCAGACGGTCGAGGAGGCGTGGGCCACCCGGCGCCCGTCCGGGCACCCGGACTGGGAGGTCGAGGGCTGGGTCACCAGCTACCGGGCCATCGCCGCGGGCGAGATGTCCCGCGTCACCGACGTCGTCCCCACGGTGACCGGGCACCCGGCGCGGACGGTGGCCGAGCACCTGCGCGCCCACCCGGAGGACTGGGCCCACCTCCGGTCCTGAGCGGCTGACCTGCGGGGACGGGAACCGTGGGGTCCGTGACCCCTGGTCGCGCCGTTCCGGTTCACAACCGGCCGGTTCCTGCCGATGTGCGACCCGGCGGCCGCCATCGGGCCGCCAGGACGAACGGGAGCGGACCCTTGCGCTGGGACATCAGGACCAAGGTGGTGGCACTCGCGACCGCGTGCGTCGCGACCACCGGGATCACGGTGGGAGGGGTGAGTGCCTGGCAGAGCAGCGCCTTCGCCGACGAGGCCCGCGCCGACGTCGAGCAGCTCGTCGCCGACGACCTCACGCAGACCGCCAGCGGCGTCCACGACGTGGTGGCCACCCAGGGTGCCTCGACCGCGGCCAAGGTGGACTCCGACCTCGCCGTCGCCCAGCACGTGCTGGCGCAGGCCGGCGGTCTCCGGCTCGACCGCGGCACGGTGACCTGGCAGGCGAAGAACCAGTTCAGCGGCGAGGTGACGCCGGTCGTGCTGCCCCGCGCCTCGGTGGGCGGCACGTGGCTGGGCCAGAACACCGACCCGGGCGTGCCGACGCCGGTGGTCGACCAGGTGCAGGCGCTGGTCGGCGGCACCGCGACGGTCTTCCAGCGCACCGGGCCGGCCGGCGACATGCTGCGCGTGGCCACCAACGTCGTCGGGACGACGGGCTCGCGGGCCATCGGCACCTACATCCCGGCGACCAACCCCGACGGCGCGCCCAACCCGGTGCTCGCCGCCGTCCTCGCCGGGCAGACCTACCGCGGCAACGCCTTCGTCGTCGACTCCTGGTACGTCTCGGCCTACGCGCCGCTGTTCGACGGCGCCGGTCAGGTGATCGGCATGGTGTACGTCGGCCAGAAGCAGCAGAACCTGCCGGCGCTGCGGGAGAGCCTCGAGCAGACCACCGTCGGCGAGAACGGCCGGGTCGAGGTGTTCGGCGGCACCGGCGACCTGCGCGGCCAGGTGCTGGTCAGCCGGGGCGGGGTCCGCGACGGGGAGTCGCTGCTGGACGCCACGGACGCCGAGGGCACCCGGTGGGTGGAGCAGGTCGTCGACGCCGCGGTCGCCCTGCAGCCGGGCGAGCAGGCCACCGTCCGCTACGTCGACGCCGAGACCGGCCCGCACACCGTGCGCGTCTCCTACTACCAGCCGTGGAACTGGGTGATCGCGACGATCGCCCGCGACAGCGACTTCGCCGGCCCGGTGGGGCACCTGGAGTCCGGCCGCTCCTCGATGCTCACCGGCGTCCTCGTCGCCGTCCTGGTGGTCGCCGCCGCCGGGGGTGCGCTGGCCTGGCTGGTCGGCCGCCGGCTGACCGGCCCGCTGGAGCGGCTGCGGGCACGGATGGCCGAGATCGCCGACGGCGAGGGCGACCTGACCCAGCGGATGGACGAGTCCGGCCGGGACGAGGTCGGCGACCTGTCGCGGGCGTTCAACCGCTTCGTCGAGAAGGTCTCCGCGACCATCCGCGACGTCGGCGCGTGCGCGCGCACGCTGGCCGCCTCGGCCGGCACGGTCGCCACGGTGGCCGACGGCCTCGGCGACCGGGCCGCCCGCAGCCGGGACCAGGCCCGCACCGCCCAGCAGGCCGCCGGCGACATCAGCGCGGGGGTGACCTCCGCGGCGGCCGGGGCCGAGCAGATGGGCGCCTCGATCGCCGAGATCGCCCGCAGCGCCAGCGAGGCCGCGCGGGTGGGCCGCAGCGCCGCCGACCTCGCCCGGCAGACCGAGACCACGGTGGCCGCCCTGGGTGCGAGCTCGGCCGAGATCGGCGACGTCGTCAAGGTGATCGCCGCGGTGGCCGAGCAGACCAACCTGCTGGCCCTCAACGCGACCATCGAGGCCGCGCGGGCCGGCGAGGCGGGCAAGGGCTTCGCCGTCGTCGCCAACGAGGTCAAGGAGCTGGCGCAGGAGGCGTCCCGGGCCAGCGAGGAGATCACCCAGCGGGTGCAGGGCATCCAGGCCGACACGTCGGCGGCGGTGGGGTCCATCGGGCGGATCGCCGAGGTCGTGCGCGACATGAACGACCACCAGACCACGATCGCCAGCGCGGTCGAGGAGCAGACGGCGGTCACCAACGAGCTCACCCACAGCGTCGGCGCCGCCGCCGACGGGGCGACCGCGTTCACCAGCACGCTCACCGCCGTCAGCGAGGACGCCGAGCGCAGCGCCGCGGACGTGGACTCCGCCCGCACCGCGGCCCGTGAGCTCGACCGGCTGACGCAGGAGCTGACCCGCCTGCTGGGGGTCTTCACCGTCTGAAGCAGGACCCCGTCCCCCCACCCTCCGCGAGCTCGGGGTGGGACCCGGGACGGGACCATCGACGACGCCCCCTCCGGCCCACGCCGAGGGGGCGTCGTCGTCGCGGCGCGGGGCGGGCGGCGGGCTTCTGCGCGGGCCCGTCCGGTGCGACGCTCGGGACGTCGCACGGGGGCCGCGTCCGGAGGGGAGATGCCCATGACCGTCCCGGCCACGCCGTTCAGCGACCCTGCGGTCCTCGCCGATCCGTACCCGGTGCTCGCCGCCCTCCGGGAGAGCGGCCCGGTCCACCGGCTGGACGGGCGACTGGGCGTGCCCGTGTGGGTGGTCACCCGCTACGCGGACGTCCTCGCGGCGCTGTCGGAGCCGCGGCTGAGCAACGACCCGCAGCAGGCCGTCGACCTGGAGGAGGCCCTGCGCGGTGACTTCCTCAGCCGCAGCATGATCGGCGCGGACCCGCCGGAGCACACCCGCCTGCGCCGGCTGGTGTCCAAGGCGTTCACCGCCCGACGGGTCGAGGGGCTGCGGCCGCGGGTGCAGGCGATCACCGACACGCTGCTCGACCGGGTGAGCCCCCGCGGCCACGCCGAGCTGGTCGGTGAGTTCGCCCTCCCGCTGCCCATCACGGTGATCGGGGAGCTGCTCGGCGTCCCCGAGGCCGACCGGGACCGCTTCCGGACCTGGACCGACGACATGCTCGACCGGCCGTTCGACGCCCGCACCGACCTGGCCGTCGTCGTCGCCGCCCGCGAGCGGATGCACGGCTACCTGAGCGAGCTGGTGGCCGGCAAGCGGCGGGACCCGGCGGACGACCTGCTGACCGACCTCATCGCGGCGACCGACGAGGGCGAGCGCCTCGACGAGCAGGAGCTGCTGGCGATGACCTTCCTGCTGCTCGTCGCCGGGTACGTGACCACGGTCAGCCTCATCGGCAACGGCACGCTGGCGCTGCTGCGCGCCCCCGACCAGCTCGACCGGCTGCGCGCCGACCCGTCCCTGGTGCCCCGGGCGGTCGAGGAGCTGCTGCGCTTCGACGGGCCGGTCAACCCCGGGCTCAGCCGCTTCGCCCTCGAGGACCTGGAGCTCGGCGGGGCACGGATCCGCCGGGGGGACGTGGTGCTGCTCGCGATCGCGGCGGCCGACCGGGACCCCGACCGCTTCCCCGACCCCGACCGGTTGGACGTCGGATCCGCCGATCCCGGCCACCTGGCCTTCGGACACGGGATCCACTACTGCCTGGGCGCGCCCCTGGCCCGCCTCGAGGGGCAGGTGGCCTTCGCCGCGCTGCTGGAGCGGCTGCCGGACCTGGCCCTGGCCACGGCCGAGGACCAGCTGCGGTGGACCGGTGGCGGGGTGCTGCGCGGGCTGCGCGAGCTCCCGGTCACCTTCACCCCCACGTCGGCGCGGGAGCGCTGAGCCCCGCGGCGCCCGGGCTCAGCGGCGGGCGCCCTCCATCGCCTGCCAGCGGGCGAGGTTGTAGCGGGCGTCGACGAGGGCGTCGTGGGTGCCGCTGGGCCGGGGCGGCAGCGGCGGCTGCCCGAGGTCGTCCCAGCGCTGGCGCAGCTCGCGGGTGAACCGCGGGATCGGCCGCGGCAGCGCCGGCATGGCCCCCCACAGCTGGCACAGCGCGACGTGGTCGTAGGCGGCGAACCAGGCCCACAGCTCGATCTCCTCGCCCGGGCCGGTGAGGAAGGCCAGCAGGTCGTCGCGGATGCGCCGGCGGCTGCGCCACGCCCGGTCCGACGGCGGCGGCAGCTGGTCGAGCACGTTGCGCCGCACCCAGGGGATCGCCCGGCGCTCGTCGAACTCGGTGCTGACCGCGTAGAACTCCCGGCCCGCCTCGTCCACGACGCCGATGGAGACGAGGTCGATGGTGGTGCCGTCCTCAATGAACTCGGTGTCGTAGAAGAAGCGCCGCACGTCCCCACGGTAGTGAGAGGACCCTCCTGCCCCCGGCGACGTGCTGGAACGGCCACCTCCCAGGGGCCCGCGCCGGGCCTGCGAGGGAGGAGGGAGGTGGTCCTCCCTCAGCCGGCCAGGGACTCCGGCGCCCGGTCGGCGGCCTCGTCGACGGGCGGCTGCAGCCGGCTGACGACCTCGGACGCGCTGGCCCCGGTGGCGTCCATCGCCTTCTTCACCCGGGCGCCGTAGACGTCGACGTACTCCTGCTCCGACAGCATCATGATCTCGTACATGATCTCGTCGGTGACCGAGCGCTCGACGAAGCGGTCGCCGGCCAGGCCCTCGTAGCGGGAGAAGTCCAGCGGCACCCCGAAGCGCACGCGCACCTTCGGGAGGTTCCAGCCGACCAGCGGCAGCCGGCGCTCGCCGTAGACCATGGCGACCGGCACCACCGGCACCCCGGTCTCCAGCGCCATCCGGGCCACGCCGGTCTTGCCGCGGAAGAGCCGGCCGTCGGGCGAGCGGGTGCCCTCGGGGTAGATGCCCAGCAGCTTGCCCTGCCGCAGGATCCGCAGTCCGGTCTGGATCGCGTCCTCCGCCGCCGAGGCGCTCGTCCGGTCGATCGGCACCTGACCGGCGCCGGTGAAGAAGGCCCGCTGCAGGAAGCCCTTCACGCCGCTGCCGGTGAAGTACTCGTTCTTGGCGAGGAAGGTGACCCGGCGGCGCAGTGACAGCGGCATGAAGATCCAGTCGGCCGCCGACAGGTGGTTGCTCGCGAGGACAGCCGCCCCGCTGCGGGGCACGTTGTCGACGCCCTCGACCTGTGGCCGGAACACGAGCTTCACGACCGGGCCGATCGCCACGTACTTGAGGAACCAGTAGAACAACACGCCTCCCTCTGGGGCTGCCAGACTATTGATCCCGGAGGCGGAAGGACAATGCCAGCCCCACAGCCCCCGTTCCCCCCGGCTCGCTCGCCGGCTGACGAGGAGGACCCGTGCCCCAGCCCGCCCCGATGACCGCCGCCCCCGCGTCCGCCTCCCCCGGCCGGGGACGCGGGTGAGCGCCCGGGGGCGCGGCCGCCGGGACAACGGCCTGGACGCCGCCCTGTGGACCCCGCTGCGTGACGTCGACCCGCGGGTCGGCGAGCACCTGCTCGACGTGCTCCGCGAGGCCGGGGTGGCCGCCTACCTGGAGCCCTCGGCCGATGTCGAGCCCTACACCCGCACCGTCTCGCTGCCCAGCCCGCCCAGCGACCGGCTCTTCGTCGACCGGTCCCGCAGCCGCGAGGCCCGCGCCCTGGTCGACGAGCACGCCGACGACCACGTGGCCGAGCGCTCCCGGGCCCGGCAGTCCGCGCGGCGCGACGTCGACGAGGACGCCGAGTGGGCGCGCATCGTCGCCGCCTTCGAGGCCGAGCACGGCCGCACCGTCGTCGACGAGGACCCCTCCGACGCCCCGCCGCCGGCCCCGGCCGAGCCGTCGGTGCTCGACCGGCCGGAGGAGCACTACGAGCCGCCGCCGCCCCCACCGGTGCCCGCTCCCGCCCCGGCCTCGCTGTACGCGGTGCTGCTGATCGCCGCCGGCGCCGTCCTCGTCGTGGCCCCGCGGGTGGTCGGCCTGTCCGCCGACCTCGGCCTGGTGCTCGGCGTGGCCGCCGTCGCCGGCGGGGTCGGGGTGCTGCTGTCGCGGATGCGCGAGCGGAGCACCGACGACGGCGACGACGGTGCGGTCGTCTAGGCCTGCCCGTCGGTGACGGCGCGGCGGACGAGGTCCGCTGCGCCCACCATCCCCGCCTCCGCGCCGAGCCGGGCGGCGACCACCCGCGGGCCGGGGCGGAACCCGCGGCCGGGCAGCGCCCGCTCCAGCCGCTCGCGCGCCGGGCCGAGCACCATCTCGCCGAGCACGCTGACCCCGCCGCCGATGACGACGACCTCGGGGTCGAGGACGGCGGAGAGGTCGGCGATCCCCTGCCCCAGCCAGGACCCGACCTCGGCCAGCAGTTCCCGGGCCAGCGGGTCGCCGTCGGCGGCGGCGGTCGCGACGTGCTCCCCGGTCAGCTTGTCGGGGTCGCCGTCCACCCGCTCGAGCAGCAGCGCCGCCGCGGCCGGTGAGCTGCGGGCCACCTCGCGCGCGGTCTGGCCCAGCGCCGTGCCGCTGGCGTACTGCTCCCAGCAGCCGCGGTTGCCGCAGGCGCACAACCGCCCGTCGGGGACGACGCGCATGTGGCCCCACTCCCCCGCGACGCCGTGCGAGCCGCGCTGCAGGCGGCCGCCCATGACGATGCCGCCGCCGATGCCCGTGCCCAGGGTGATCATCAGCGCGAGGTCCGCTCCTCGGGCGGCGCCGTAGCGGTACTCGGCCCAGGCGGCGGCGTCGGCGTCGTTGCCCACCCACATCGGCCGCTGCAGCCGGGCGGCGAGGTCCTTGCGCAGCGTCGAGTGCCGCCAGGCCAGGTGCGGGCTGAACAGCACGGTGTCGCCCGTGCGGTCGAACCAGCCCGCGGCGCCCACCCCGACGCCGACCAGCGGGCCGTCGTGCCCGCGGGTGAGCACGTCGACGACGGCGGCGATGGCGTCCTCGGTCTCCTGCACCGACGCACCCGGGGTCGCCCGCCGTGCGGTCGCCAGCACCGTGCCGTCCGGGGCGACGACGCCGCCGGCCACCTTGGTGCCGCCGATGTCGATGCCCAGGGCGGGCAGGTCGGCGGCGTCGGTCGCGGTGGTGGGGTGCACGGCCACTCAGGCGATCTCGATGTGCTGGACCGGCGGGGCGGGCGGCGCGGGCTCCTCCGCCTCGGCCTCCGGCGCGGGGGCGGGCGCCCGCTCGGAGGCGGTGCGCAGGGCCGCCGCGGCGGCGGTCAGGACGTCGGCCAGCGCGTCGGTGACCTCGGGGCGCTCGCCGCGCACCACGGCGGCGACCTGGCACACGGGGCACCAGCGGCAGTCGGAGGGGTGGGCGTCGCCGCCGTCCCCCTCGCGGAGGGCGGCCCCCAGGGTCTGGCCCAGACCGGTCACCAGCCGGCGGGCCTGCTCGACCCAGTCGGGTGCGTCGTTCACGGCGTGCTCCCCTCGGCGGCCAGCAGGTCGGCCGGCCACAGCTGCGGATCGGGTGTGAAGGTGACCTCGAGTCGCGCCCGGGCGGTGCCGGCGTCGGCGAGGGCGCCGCCGGTGACGACGCAGCGGCGCAGCAGCGAGTCCAGCCGGACCGAGCGGCGGGCGCCAGCCGCGGTCACGACCAGGTCGTCCTGCCAGCGGGTCAGGTCCAGGCCGGCGCGCTCGGCCCAGGGCAGCGGCAGCACCAGGCGGCGGACGCCGTCGGCCCGGGCGACCGTCGGGGTCAGGGCGGCGGCCGGCGCGGCGCCGTCCCCCGGGGGCAGGAGGGCGGCCAGCGCTCCGACGTCCGCCGGCTCCTGCGCCGACTCCGCCACCCGCCGCAGCGGGGCGAGCTCGGCGAGGGCGGCGATCGCGGCGTCCTGCTCGGCGGCGCGCCGCGTCCACCACTCCCCCGGCCCACCGTCGGGCAGCACCCGGGCGAGGACGGCGGCCGGCTGCTGGCCGTGCAGCGCCAGCGCGGTCGTCGCCCGGCGCAGCGCCGGGACGGCTCCGGCCCGAGGCACGGCGACCAGCCACACCTCGGTGGACGCCGGGTCGTCCAGGGACAGCCGGCCCAGCGCGGCCTCCAGGGGCGGCACCGCGTCGAGGACGGCGTCGACCGGCCCGCGGGGCGCCGCACCGGAGCGCACCGCGGCGGTCCGGACCGCGCCGAGCACGCGCAGCCGGGTGGGCAGCGCCTGGTCCAGCCACCAGCGCAGCGCACCGGGCAGGCCGACCAGCGCGGTGCCCGACTCCACCGGGCCGGCGTCGACGACCACCGTGTCGGCCTCGTCGTCGGCGGCGGCGCGGGCCAGCCGGGCGAGCAGGGCCAGCTCCGCGGACCCCGGCAGGGGCACGACGGAGGTGGGTGGGGGCGGCGTCAGGCCCGGGACGGCGTCCAGCGCGTCCCCCGCCGACGTCCACAGCGACTCGGCCGCCGCCAGCGGCGAGACCGGGGCGACGGTCAGCCCGGGGACGTCGTCGAGCCCGGCCGGGCGTGGGCCGGGCCGGGCGAGCAGCAGGGTGCGGGTGCCGTCGGCGGCGGCGCGGACGGCGGTGGCCGCCGCGAGGGTCGAGGTACCGGCCCCACCGGGGCCGGTGAGGAGGAGCGTGCGCACCGGCCGCCTAGCCCTCCACGCGCTTCTTCAGCTCCTTGAGGGCCGTGTCGAGGATGACCTTCTCGGCCTTGCGCTTGATCATCCCCAGCATCGGGATGGAGAGGTCGATCGCGATCGCGTAGGTGACGTCGGTGGTGCCCGGCGCGCTCTCGCTGAGGGTGTAGGAGCCCTCCTGCCGCTTCTGCATCTGGCCCTGCACCAGGTGCCAGGACACCCGGCGGTCGTCGTCCCAGCTGTACTCGAGAACGTAGTCGTCCTTCACCGCACCGGCGTCGAGGACGAAGTGCACGCGGCGGGCCCGGCCGTCCGGCCCGGTCTCCAGGACGTCGACCTGCTTGGCCGCGGCGACCCACTCCGGGTACGACGGGAAGTCGGCGATGACCGCCATGACGTCGGCCGGCGGGGCCGCGACCGCGATCGACTGGGTGGACTGGTCGGCCATGCGGAGCAGGCTAACCGCTCGGCCCCACCCGGGCGGGGTGCACCGGCAACTCTCCCTACTCACGGGTAAGGAGGACCGACTAGATTCGCCCGCGACGGCCCGCGCCCTGGGTCCGGG
This sequence comes from Geodermatophilus sp. SYSU D00779, assembly GCF_054050595.1. Taxonomy (NCBI): domain Bacteria; kingdom Bacillati; phylum Actinomycetota; class Actinomycetes; order Geodermatophilales; family Geodermatophilaceae; genus Geodermatophilus; species Geodermatophilus sp. SYSU D00779. The sequence continues at coordinate 21,015 of NZ_JBJGZQ010000003.1, read as the reverse complement.
CGACGGTGCCCGGCCGGGCGGGCAGGAGAGGACGAGGCGTGCGCGAGTTCAGCGTCCCCGCGACCACCGAGGTCGGCTCGGACGAGGCCCTGACCGACATGCTGGTCGAGAACGTCAGCCGGCACGGCGACGAGGTCGGCCTGCGGCGCCGGGTCGACGGCCGGTGGGTCGACGTGACGTGGCGGCAGTTCGGCGAGGAGGTCCGCGGCGTCGCCAAGGGCCTGGTCGCCGCGGGTGTCGCTGCCGGGGACCGGGTCGCCCTCCAGGCCAGGACGCGCTACGAGTGGACGGTCCTCGACTACGCGATCTGGACCGCCGGCGGCGTCGTCGTCCCGGTCTACGAGACCTCCAGCGCCGACCAGGTCGCCTGGATCCTGTCCGACTCCGGCGCCACCGCGGCCGTCGTGGAGCGCGACGAGCACGCGTTGGCCGTCGAGTCGGTCCGCGACCAGGTACCCGACCTCAAGGCCGTGTACGTCATCGACGACGACGCGATCGGCACCCTCACCGTCGCCGGCCAGGACGTGCCCGACAGCGAGCTCGACGCCCGCCGGGCGACGCTGGGCGCCGACAACCTGGCCACGCTGATCTACACCAGCGGCACCACCGGCCGGCCCAAGGGCTGCGAGCTGACGCACCGCAACTTCCTCTTCGAGATCGGCAACGGCATCACGCTGCTCGACCGGTTCATCAACGCGCAGAGCTCGCTGCTGCTGTTCATCCCGCTGGCCCACGTGCTCGCCAGGGTCCTGCAGATCGGCGCGATCAGGAACCGCACGGTCATCGGCCACACCCCCGACGTGAAGAACCTGGTCGAGGACCTCGGCGAGTTCAAGCCGACCTTCGTGCTCGCCGTCCCCCGGGTGTTCGAGAAGGTCTACAACTCCGCCAAGGCCAAGGCGGAGGGCGACGGCAAGGGCAAGGTCTTCGACCGGGCCGCGCGGGTGGCCATCGACTGGTCCCGCGCGCAGGACACCGGCGGCCCGGGCCTCGCCCTGCGCGCCCAGCACGCGCTGTTCGACCGGCTGGTCTACGGCAAGCTGCGCGCGGCGCTCGGCGGCCGCTGCCTGGGTGCCATCTCCGGCGGCGCGCCGCTGGGCGAGCGGCTGGGCCACTTCTTCCGCGGCATCGGCGTTCCCGTCTTCGAGGGCTACGGCCTCACCGAGACCACCGCCGCCGCCTCGGTCAACCACGACGACGCGCTGCGCATCGGCACCGTCGGCCGGCCGCTGCCCGGCGTCGCGTTCGCCACCGCCGACGACGGCGAGATCCTCATCCGCGGCGGCATCGTGATGCGCGGCTACTGGCAGAACGCCCGGGCCACCGAGGAGGCCATCGACGCCGACGGCTGGTTCCACACCGGTGACCTCGGCGAGATCGACGCCGACGGCTTCGTGCGGATCACCGGGCGCAAGAAGGAGATCCTGGTGACCGCGGGCGGCAAGAACGTCGCCCCCGCCGTCCTCGAGGACCGGTTGCGCGCCCACCGCCTGGTCAGCCAGTGCATCGTCGTCGGCGACCAGCGGCCCTTCATCGCCGCGCTCGTCACCCTCGACGAGGAGGCGTTGCCGCAGTGGCTGGCGGCCAAGGGCAAGGACGCCGGTCTCACCGCCGCCCAGCTCACCGAGGACCCCGACGTGCTCGCCGAGCTCGCCGCGGCGGTCGAGGAGGCCAACAAGGCGGTGTCCCACGCCGAGGCCATCAAGAAGTTCCGCGTGCTCGGCACCGACTTCACCGAGGACAACGGGATGCTCACGCCGAGCCTGAAGCTCAAGCGCTCCGTGGTGCTCAAGGAGTTCGACGACGAGGTGGAGAGCCTCTACCAGGAGGACTCCTCGCCGCGCCCCTCGCACGCGTAGGGGAGCCGTCAGCCGTCGGGGTGGAGCAGGGCGGCGAAGGCGTCGGCGATCGTCGTCCACGACCACCGCTGCTCCACCCACGCCCGGCCGGCCGTGCCCATCCGGCGGGCGCGCTGCGGGTCGTCGAGCAGGCCGGTGAGGACGTCGGCCACGGCCTCCGGCGAGCGGGGGTCGCCCACCACGTGCCCGGTGACGCCCTCCCGCACCGTCTCCGGCGCCCCACCGGAGGTGCCGGCCACCACGGGCCGGCCGCAGGCGGCCGCCTCCAGGTACACCATGCCCAGGCCCTCGACGTCCAGACCGCCGCGGCGGGTGCGGCAGGGCATGGCGAACACGTCGCCTGCCGCGTAGTGCTCCGGCAGCTGTTCCGGTGGCACCGGCCCGGTGAGGACGACGGAGCGCTCCAGCCCCCGCGCGGCGACCTCCCGGCGCAGGCGGTCCTCCAGCGGGCCGCCGCCGACGAGCAGCAGCCGCGCGTCGGGGTGCCGCGCGAGCACCCGCGGCCACGCCGCGACCAGCACGTCCTGGCCCTTGCGCGGCACCAGCCGTGAGACGCAGGCGACGACGGGTGCGCCGCCCAGCCCGTGGCGCGCCCGCACCGCCGCCCCGTCGGCGTCCGGGGTGAAGCGGTCGACGTCCACCCCGGGCGAGAGTTGCGCCATCCGGGTGACCCCGCCCAGCGCCGGCGCCAGCCGGTCGCGCGTGTAGTCGCTGATGTAGGTCAGCACGTCGAGCCCGGCGGCGATCCGCCGCATCAGCTGCCGCGCGCCGGGCAGCGCCACCCAGCCGGTCTCGTGGCCGTGCGTGGCGCCGACCAGGTGGTGCACCCCGGCGTCCCGCAGCGCCGGGGCGAGCACCCCCAGCGGGGCCGCCGCGCCGAAGAAGGCGGTGTCGCAGCCGTGCCTGCGGGCCAGCCCGGCCGCCGCGCGGGCCACTCCGGGTGTGGGCAGCAGCACGCCGGTCGGGTGGCGGACCACCTCGTAGGGCAGCGCGGCGTCGTGGGCCTGCCAGCCGGGCGACCGGGAGGCGAGCACGACCAGTGACCCCGGCGGGCGGCGGGCCAGCAGTGCGGCGACGAAGGTCTGGATGCCACCCTGGCGCGGCGGGAAGTCGTTGGTGACGACCAGCGTCCTCACCCGGCGTCCTCCAGCCGCTGCCAGTCCTCGGCGAAGGCGATCCGCTGCGCGCCGGTCGGGTGCGAGCCGAAGAACCACTGCCAGGCCGCGGGCGGGTCCGGGTCGCTGAGGTTGGTGGCGGCCAGCTCGCGCTGCATCGCGGTGAACGCCCCGGCGTCCCCGGTGAGGTCGAGCGCGCGCAGGTCGGCGCGCGCCTCCACCTGCCGCGACACCAGGTTCTGCACCGGCGTGCTCAGCAGCCCGCCCACCGACAGCAGGAGCAGCACCAGGGGGACGACGGCCGGGTCCGCCGGCGACCGCGCGCCCGCGCGGCGCAGCAACGGCGTCCAGGACAGCAGCCAGCCCGACAGCGCCACCGCGGCCGCTGCCCCCAGCGCCCCGACCAGGGTGCCGGTGAGCACGTCGCCGTGGACGACGTGGCCGAGCTCGTGCGCCACGATCGACTCGACCTCCTCGTCGGACAGGTGCTCGAGCGTCGTGTCGTAGAGGACGATGCGGCGGGTCGACCCGAAACCGGAGACGTAGGCGTTGAGCGCCGTGGTCCGCCGGGAGGCGTCGGAGACGAGCACGTCCTGCACCGGGGTGCCGTTCTCCTCCGCCAGGTCGAGCAGCTCGGTGCGCAGCTCACCGGGGGGCAGCGGCTCGAAGCGGTTGAACGCCGGCTCGATGACCAGCGGGTAGAGGAACGACCCGACGACGACGAAGCCGGCCGCCACCGCCGCGGCCCACGCCCACCAGGTGCGCGGCGCCCGCCGGACCAGCCAGAGGAAGGACGCCAGCGCGAGGGCGGTGAGGACGGCGCTGATGGCGGTCGAGACCGCGAGGTCGCGCAGCCACAGCCCCCAGCTGCGGATCGAGATGCCGTACCGGTGCCGGACCACCTCGGCGTACGCCGACACCGGGAGCGTGGCCAGCTGGCCGAGGACCACCACGGCCGCCGTGCCCAGCAGCACCTGGGCGACCCGCCCTCCGCCGACCGGTCGCGCCGCGGCCCGCACCACCCGCGCCCCCAGCGGGGTCAGCCCCAGGACGGCGGAGACGGCCAGGCCGAGCAGCAACGAGGTCAGCGAGGCCGGCCGCAGCGCCCCGGCGAAGGCCTCGGTCCGGGTCAGGAGGTCCGGGGGCAGGACCGCCGCCGGGTCGACGGGCGTACGCCCACCCGGCGGCTCGGGCAGCAGCGTCCACGGCGGGACCGTCACGAGGACGACGACGAGCGCGGCGCCGAGCACGCCCGCGACCAGGAGCGCGGCCCGGCGGGAGCTCCCCCCGCCCGCCTCGCTCACCCGGCCGATCCTAGGTCGGGCCGAGCGGCGGCCGGGACGGCACCCGGCCGGGGGTGGACCGGTCGTGGGCGTCCGACCGGCCCCGTCCCGGGTCCCGCCCCGAGCCCTGGCGGCCTCCTTGCAGGGTCCCGCCGCGAGCCTGCGAGTGGCGGGGGGCAAGGGGGTCCTTCCAGGGGAGGACGGGGGCCTTCAGACGATGCGGCGCATCGCGCTGATGCCGCCCATCGAGTCGACGCTCACGACCTTCACCGGCTGGCCCGACGTCGAGGCGTGCACCATCTGGCCGTTGCCGATGTACATCGCCACGTGGCTGACGGGGCTGTGGTAGAAGATCAGGTCGCCGGGCTGCAGCTCGGACCGGGACACCGCGGAGCCCATCGTCGCCTGCATCCGCGAGGAGTGCGGCAGGCTGGTGCCGGCCGCGGCGTACGCGTACTGGGTCAACCCCGAGCAGTCGAAGGCGTCCGGTCCGCCGGCGCCCCACACGTACGGGTCCCCGACCTGCGCCAGGGCGGTGTCGACGGCGGCCTGCGCGGCGCCGGTGGCCGCGGCGGCCGGCGCGGCGGGGACCGGCCGGCCGGCGTGCGCGGCCACCACCTCCTGCTGCTGCGGTGCCGACAGCGCGTCGTACTGCGCCTGGTAGTCGGCGATGTCCGCCTCGAGCCGGGCCTGGCGGGCGGTGACCTCGTCGAGCGTGCGCCGGGCGGCGGTCTGCGCGGCGTCGGCGTCGGCGTGGGCCCGCTCGGCCTCAGCGGCGGACGCGGCGACCTCGCCCAGTACGTCGTCGGTGTGGCCGGCGATGGCGTCGAGGGTGGCCAGCTGCGAGACGAACTCCTCGGCCGACCGGCTGGTCATCAGCAGGTCCAGCTCGGGCATGCCGTCGCCGGAGGTGAAGGCGGTGCGGGCGACCTGGCGGATCCGACCGTCGAGCGCGTCGAGCTGCGACTGGGCCTCGGCGACCGCCTGGTCGGCGCTCCGGACGGCGGCCTGCTGCTGCGCCAGCGTCTCGCGGGCCTCGTTGACCTGCTCGGTGACGACCTCGAGCTCGTGCGCGGCCTGGGCGACCAGCTGGGCGGCCCGCGCGGCGCTCGTGGGGTCCTCCGGATCCGCGACGGCGGTGCCCGGCAGCAGCGTCAGGGCGAGGGTGGCGGTGGCTCCCAGGACCAGTCCGCGGGCGATGCCGCGCGACGGGGTGGGGCGGCGGAACGCGACCGCGAGGTCGGGATGGCACTGATCGACGGCATGCCCCAGTGCAGGGCGGGGGGTCGCCACGGGCGGCGGCTCTCCGTTCTTCCTCAGCGACCGCCTACCGAGTTAGCTGACGGGTTCGGGCTGGGAAGAAGGCGCCCTATCTCCGCGCCCCGGCGGACCGGCGCGCGGGAGAACTCACCCCAGTGCTGCGGTGGGTCCCCGGTTCCCCCTCGGCGCCGGTGCGGCGCGTCGGGCGATTCGGCGGTGAGCGGCCGAGGTCACCCTCGTGCAGGTGACGACCACCCGGCCGGACCGGCTCACCGTACGGGGGTGTCGAAGAAGTGACGAACGGGGGTGCCGGGGACTGTGGGGTCGGTGTTCCTCCTGGTCGGCGACACGCCGTCCGTCGCGCCCGGCTCACGCGGACGCCGGAGCACCCCGCTCACCCGGTGCGCCGCTGCGACCCCTGACCGCCGCCCCGCCGCTGCGGCGCGGCCCGTCGTGCCGGGACCGGGCGGGCCGAGTGCTGGTGGCGCAGCGGCGGCACCAGACCGGCGTCGGCCAGCACCTGGACGGCGCGCCGCTCGACCTCGTCGAACTCCACGACCACCCCCGGCGGCAGCACGACGACGTCCTCGGCGGACAGCCGGTCCTCCCGCCGCCCGGTCATCGGCACGACCGTCGGGTCGGCGCCCTGCCAGCCCGGTGGCGCCCCCAGCAGCACGGTGACGACGCAGTCGCCGCAGCCGGTACCGCGGGCGGTGCAGGTGTCGCAGTCGATGTACACGGTGCACTCCTCTGCTCGCCGACCCTCGTCACGGGAGCCGTCCGTGGCCCCGGTCGATCCGGGCAGGACGCTAGGAGCGGACACCGACAGTTCCGTGCGACCGCGCCCCGACAGACGGGCCGCCAGGCGTTGCACCACCCGATCGTGTCGGATCGTCCCCCGGGAGACGCAGGACCCTGGGCAGCCGAGGCTCCGCGACCTAGGGTCCGTCCCGCTGCGCGGAGCTCGGTCGCGAGGGGGGACACCGATGACAGCGTCTCGGCCCGGAACGGCCGCCCGGCGGGTGGCCGGGTGCTGCACGTGACCGGCTTCGGCCCCTACGTCCTGCACGACCTGCTCGGCCGCGGCGGCATGGGCGAGGTGTACCGCGCCTACGACCGCGAGCAGGCCCGCTGGGTCGCGCTCAAGCTGCTGCCGGCCGGCGTGGCCGCCGACGAGGGGTACGTCGAACGCTTCAAGCGGGAGTCCTACGCCGCCGCGCAGCTCAACGACCCGCACGTCATCCCGATCCACCGCTACGGCGAGATCGAGGGCCGGCTCTACATCGACATGCGCCTGGTCGACGGCACCGACCTCGCCGGGGTGATCGCCCAGGAGGGGCCGCTGCACCCGGCACGGGTGGTGCGGATCGTCGAGCAGGCCGCCCGGGCCCTCGACGCCGCGCACGCCCGGGCGCTGGTCCACCGCGATGTCAAGCCGTCCAACCTCCTGGTCGCGGCGCAGGACTTCGTCTACCTCGTGGACTTCGGGATCGCCCAGGTCGGCGGCACGGGGGCGGCCCCGCCGCTGACCGCGGACGGGTCGACGGTCGGCACCTTCGACTACATGGCCCCCGAACGGCTGTGGGGCGGGGAGGTGGACGGCCGCGCCGACGTCTACTCCCTCGCCTGTGTCCTCTACGAGGCGCTGACCGGGCAGCGCCCGTTCCCCGTCGACGGCGTGCCCGCTCTCATGCACGCCCACACGAGCTCGCCGCCGCCACGGGTCACCGCCCTGCGCCCGGACCTCTCCCCCGGCTGGGACGTCGTGGTCGCCCGCGGGATGGCCAAGGACCCCGACGAGCGGTACCCGACCTGCGGCGCGCTGGTCGGGGACGCGATCGGCGTCCTGCAGGGCGTCGTCCCGGGACACGTACCGGCCACGGTCGTCCCCTCCGCTCCCCCGACCCACGTCCCCGGGCCCGCCGTCGCGCCGCCGACCCACGTGCCGCCCGCCGCCTCCGCGTCCGGCTGGCCGCCGGTCACCACGCAGCCGCCTCCGCGGCGCTCGCGCGGGGTGGCCGGGTGGCTGGTCGCGGCCGTGGCCCTCGTCGTGGTGGCCGTCCTCACCGGGGTGCTGCTCGGGCAGAGCGCGTCCGGCGACGACGCCCCCACCGGGGGCGACGACGCGGCTGCGGGTGCCACTCCACCGGCGGCCGAGGCCGCCGCGCCGTCGCCCGCACAGGAGCCCACCCCCGGGCCGGGTCCGGGACGCGCGTCGGCGCCGGCGACGGAGTCCGGGTCCAGCCCCGCCCCCGACCCGCAGCGGGCAGAGGGCGACCTCGGCCTCGCCACGACGATCTCCAGCCCCGCGTGCGACAGCAGCTGGGTGGTCTTCCTGGGCTCGGCGGTCGATCCCGACACCTACCCGGAGGACGTCGCCGTGCTCCTCGCCGACCACCCCGGCGCCGAGTACCTGCTGACCGAGGGCAGCTGCGCGTCGCTCCGGCAGGAGCTGGACGGCAACCGCATCTACAGCGTGTACGAGGGCCCCTACCCCGACCGGGCGACCGCCTGCGCCGCGCGGGCCCGCGTGGGCGGCGACGCGTACGTCAAGCGCCTGGACGACACGACCCCGCCCGAGCAGCTGTGGACCTGCTGACCGGCCCCGCGCACGGAGCCGCCGGTGTGTGACCACGGCGCGGAGGCACCCGGGCTGCCTCTCCTCACCCGGCGCGCCTTCCTCCGCCGCACCTCGGCGGTCGCGGTGGCGTTGCCCCTCCTGCCGCTCCTGCCCGGCCGCGCCGCCGCGGCCCCGCTCCCCCTCCCCGGGGTGACCGTCCGTCCCCGCGAGGACTGGGCGCGCGGACTGGCCCCCACCGGCCCGCTGACGAGCGAGCGGCCCGGCGACGTCCGGTTCCTGCTGGTGCACCACACCGCGTCGTCCAACACCTACGCCCCCGACGCCGTGCCCGACCAGATCCGGGGCTTCTACGCGATGCACACCGGCCCGGCGAAGAACTGGCCCGACGTCGCCTACAACTTCTTCGTCGACCGGTACGGCACGGTGTGGGAGGGCCGCGCCGGCAGCCTGTCCGGCCCGGTGCAGCCCGACGCGACCGGCGGCAGCCAGGGCTTCGCGCAGCTGTGCTGCTTCATCGGCGACCACTCGACGGAAGCGCCGACCGAGGAGGCCCACCGGTCGATGGTGGCCCTGCTGGCGGCGCTCGCCGACGTGTACGGCATCGACACCGCCCCCGGCGCCACGGCCGACTTCGTGTCGCGTGGCTCCAACCGGTGGCCGGCCGGCACCCCGGTGACGGCGGCGACCATCTCCGGGCACCGCGACATGTCGCTCACCGCGTGCCCGGGCGACGCCGCCTACCCGCTGGTGCGCGACGTCTTCCCCGCGGAGGTCACCGCCCTGCGCACGGCCCGCTCCACCCCGGCGCCGGCGCCGGCGCCGCCCCCGCCCACCCCCACCGCGCCGAGCGCGGCCGGGACGACGCCGGCGGCCGGGACGACGCCGGCGGCCGGGACGGCGGCGGCCGGGACGGCGGCGGCCGAGGCAGGCGGCACCGCCGTCGCGCGGACCTCGTGGACCACCCCGGCGCTGCTCGCCTCCGGGGGTGCTCTCGCAGCCGCGGCCGCGACCGGGCTCGCCGTCCGCCACCGTCGGCGCGCGTCCGCGGCCGGCCGTCGGGCACCGGACGCGGGTGACCGGGCGTGGCGGGTCGAGGAGTCGGCCGGCACGGCGGACACGGGAGGCGAACCGCCCGTGCGGTCGGAGGGCACCGTCCACGAGCGGGGCACCTCCGCGCTGGTCGCCGTCGTGGCCAGCGCGGACCGCCCCTCGCCGGCCGTGCGCGCCGCGCTCAACGGCGGCCGCCTCGCCGCCCGTGAGGTGGACCAGCAGGCGCAGCGCCGGGAGCACGACCCCGAGCGCGCGGCGGCGCTGGTGCTGTCGAGGTCGGTGCGCGCCGGCCACACCGCCGCCCGCGGGCGGACCCCGGCCCTGCAGGTCGCCGTCGTGGTCGTGCTCGGGGGCACCGTCACCCTCGTGACCACCGACGAGTCGATGGGGGCGGTGCTCACGGTCGGTGGCACCGTGCTGCGACCGGTCCTCGTCCGTCCCGCCGCACCCGGGGACGCCCCGTTCCTCCACTCCGTCTCCTCCCCGGAGTCCGATGCGGCCACGGCGGTGATCGCCTCCCCCACGCCGCCGTCGTCCCGGGACACGGCGGCCGCGGAGCGGCTGCCCGACCTGTGCCGTCGGCTGTCCACCACGTCGGACGCGGCCCGCGCGGTGGCCGGCTTCCAGCACGACCACTACGGCGCGACGGGGACGCCGGCCGCGGTGGTCGCCCTGGTGCACGACGCCGTCCTCCCGACGACCACCTCCGGGCGGTGACGTGAGCACCCCCGAGGGGCAGACCGGGGCCGCACCCGCCGCCCCACCCGCGCCTCCGGGTGCCCTGCAGGTCCGCGCCGAGGGCCACCGGCTGGTGCTCGGACCCGGCCGCCCGTTCGTGATCGGCCGCGGTGAGGGCACCGACCTGGACCTGTCCCATCCCAGCGTGTCGCGCCGGCACCTGGTCCTCGAGCCGGACCCGGCCGGCTGGACGGTGACCGACTGCAGCCGCAACGGGACCTTCCTCGGCGAGGACCGCATCACCCGGCTGGCGGTGACCGGTCCGGTCCGCCTGCGGCTGGGCGGGGTCTCCGACGGCGCGACGGTCGACCTGCAGCCCGCCGGTACCGCGGTCCTGCCGCCGGTACCGCCCCGCCTCACCCAGCAGGGCAGGCTCTCGGCGGTACACGCGGTGGGGAGCTCGCGGATCACCGTCGGTCGGCTGCCGGACAACGACGTCGTCCTCGACGACCTGCTGGTGTCCCGGCGACACGCGGAGCTGCGGCGCGGTCCCCACGGGTGGGTCCTCACCGACCTGGGCAGCGGCAACGGCACGTTCGTCAACGGCCGCCGGGTGACCGAGACCGCCGTGGGCCCCGACGACGTGATCGGCATCGGGCGCGGCCTCCTGCAGCTCGAGGGCGACCACCTGGTGGCCTCCGTCGATCGCGGCGGCAACGCCTTCGAGGCCGACGGGCTCACCGTCGTCACCCCGCAGGGCACGACGCTGCTGCAGTCGGTGGGCTTCGCCCTGCCCCGGAACGCCCTGCTCGCCGTCATCGGCCCCAGCGGAGCGGGCAAGTCCACCCTGCTGCACGCCCTCACCGGTGCCCGCCCGGCCGACAGCGGCCACGTCCGCTACGCCGGCCGTGACCTCTACGAGGACTACGACGAGCTGCGCCACCGCATCGGCCTCGTGCCGCAGGACGACGTGCTGCACACCCAGCTGACCGTGCGGCAGGCCCTCACCTACGCGGCGCGGCTGCGCTTCCCGGCCGACACCTCGGCCGCGGACCGGCGGCAGCGCGTGGACGAGGTGCTCGAGGACCTCGGCCTCACCGCGCACGCCGGGAAGCGGATCACCAGCCTGTCCGGAGGCCAGCGCAAGCGCACCAGCGTCGCCCTCGAGCTGCTGACCAAGCCGTCGCTGCTGTTCCTCGACGAGCCCACCTCCGGGCTCGACCCGGGCATGGACCGGTCGGTCATGCGCACCCTGCGCTCCATCGCCGACGACGGCCGCACGGTCGTCGTCGTCACGCACAACGTCGCCAACCTCGAGGTCTGCGACCAGCTGCTGGTGCTCGCCCCCGGTGGCTGGGTGGCCTACGCGGGACCGCCCGCCGACGCCCTGCGCTACTTCGGCCAGCCCGACTTCGCCGAGGTCTTCCTGCTGCTGGACACCGCGCCGGGTGAGGAGTGGGCACGCCGGTTCCGGGAGTCCCCCGACGGACGGCGGGCCGCCGGCTCCGCCGCGCGCCGGCAGGCCGCCGGCCGGCCGGTGCACCACCCACCGCCCGCCGCGGGGCCCAGGCAGCAGAGCCCGTCCACCCAGTTCGCGGTGCTCGTCCGCCGGTACCTGGCCGTGATCGCGTCCGACCGGCAGTACGCGCTGTCGCTGGCCGTCCTGCCCCTGGTCCTCAGCGCCCTCGCCCACGCCGTGCCCGGGTCCTCGGGCCTCTCGGTCAGCGCGGCGCTGCGGACCGGGGAGGCCCAACCCCGCCAGCTGCTCCTCGTGCTCGTCATCGGTGCCGCACTGATGGGAGCCGCGGCCTCGGTCCGGGAACTGGTCAAGGAGCGACCGGTGTACCGGCGGGAACGCGCGATCGGCCTCTCCCTCGGCGCCCACCTCGCCTCCAAGGTGGTGGTCCTGGCCGTGGTGACCGGGCTGCAGGCGGTCCTGTTCACCTGGGTCGGCCTGCTCGGCCGGGACGGCCCCGACGACCCGCTGCTGCTGGCCCCCGGCCGCGTCGAGGTGCTCCTCGCGGTGGTCGGCGTCACCTGGGCCAGCATGCTGACCGGACTGGCGATCTCGGCCGCGATCGACAACGCCGACCGGGGCATGCCGCTGCTGGTCCTGCTGGTCATGGTCCAGCTGGTCCTCTGCGGCGGGCTGTTCCCCGTCGAGGGCCGCGTCCTGCTCGAGCAGCTGGCCTGGCTGGTGCCCTCCCGATGGGGCTTCTCGATGGCCGCCGCCACCGCGGACCTCGGTGCGCTGGACCCGGGGCCCGGCGACCCGACGTGGGGGCACTCCGCGACGACCTGGCTGTCCGACGCGGTCCTGCTGCTGGCGACCGCGGTGGCGCTCGTGGTCGTGACGGCACTGCTGCTCGCCCGCCTGGACCCCCGGCAGCGCGCCCGCCGTCGCTGACCGGCCCCGGGGCCGGTCGACGATCCGGCCGTTCCCCGGCGCGCGTTCCCGGGACTGTCAGCGCCCCGACCTACCGTCCGCACCGTGCGCCCTTCCCCCGCCCGGCCGGTGCCGCTCTCCCCCGCCCGCCTCGCCGGGACGGCGGCCCGCGCCGCCGCCGGGCTGCCCCGCTACGAGCAGGCCACGATCGACGAGCTCGGCACCCCGCTGGCGGAGGTCACCTTCGTCGTGGTCGACCTGGAGACCACCGGCGGCTCGCCGAAGGACTGCGCGATCACCGAGATCGGCGCGGTCAAGGTGCGCGGCGGGGAGGTGCTCGGCGAGTTCCAGACCCTCGTCGACCCCGGCTGCGAGATCCCGCCCTACATCAGCGTGCTCACCGGGATCACCTCGACGATGGTGGCCGCGGCCCCGCGCATCGGCGCCGTCCTGCCGCACTTCCTGGAGTTCGCCCGCGGCGCGGTGCTGGTCGCGCACAACGCGCCCTTCGACCTCGGCTTCCTCCGGGCCGCGTGCGCCGAGAACGGCATCCCCTGGCCGGCCGCGGCCTCGGTCGACACCGCCGTCCTCGCCCGCCGGCTGCTCAGCCGCGACGAGGTCCCCAACTGCAAGCTGGCCACCCTCGCGCCCTACTTCCGCACCAGCACCGAGCCCTGCCACCGGGCGCTGGCCGACGCCCGCGCCACCGTCGACGTCCTGCACGGGCTGTTCGAGCGGCTGGGCCCGCTCGGCATCACCAGCCTGGAGGAGCTGACCGGCCTCACCCGGCAGGTCGACCCGGAGCGGCTGCGCAAGCGGCACCTGGCCGACGACGTGCCGCACGGCCCGGGCGTCTACGTGTTCCGCGGTCCCCGCGACGAGCCGCTCTACGTCGGGACGTCGACCGACCTGCGCAGCCGGGTGCGCAGCTACTTCACCGCCGGCGAGCAGCGCAGCCGGATGACCGAGATGGTGGCGCTGGCCACGCGGGTCGACGCGATCCCGTGCGCGCACGACCTCGAGGCCGCCGTCCGCGAGCTGCGGCTGATCGCCGAGCACAAACCGCGCTACAACCGGCGCTCGCGGTTCCCCGAGCGGGCGCTGTGGGTGCGGCTGACCGAGGAGCCCTTCCCGCGGCTGTCGGTGGTCCGCCGCGTGCGCCCGGGCGCTGGGGTCTTCCTCGGCCCGTTCCCCGACCGGCGCGCGGCCGACGCCGCGGTGGCCGCCGTCCACGAGTCCCTGCCGCTGCGCCAGTGCACCGGCCGGCTGTCGGTGCGGGTGCTCGGCACCGCCTGCGCGCTGGCCGGCATGGGTCGCTGCGGCGCACCGTGCACCGGCGCCCAGTCGGTCCAGGAGTACGGGGAGGTCGCCGCGGTCCTCCGCACCGCGGTGGCCGCCGACCCGCACGCCCTGCTCCAGCCGCTGCTGGCGCGGGTCGAACGGCTGTCCGCCGAGGAGCGCTACGAGGACGCCGCCGTCCTGCGTGACCGCGTCGCCACCCTCGTGCGCGCGGTGCGGCGGCGGCAGCGGCTGGAGTCCCTGGCCGCGGTGCCCGAGCTGGTGCTGGCCCGCCCGGACGGCGAGGGCGGCTGGCAGCTGTCCGTCGTCCGCCGGGGCCGGTTGGTGGCCGCCGGGTGCGCCGCCCGCGGCAGCTCGGTGCGGGCGACCCTCGAGGGGCTGCTGGCGACGGCGGAGACGCCCCTGGGCCCCGACGGCGAGCTGGCCGCCTCGGTCGACGAGACCGAGCTGGTGCTGCGCTGGATGGAGAAGCCCGGCACCCGGCTGGTGCAGGTCGACGGCACGCTGGCCTGCCCGGTCCCGGGCACGGGGAGCTACACCGGCTTCCTCGACCGGGTGGACGCCGGCCGCGCCGGGCGCGACCCGTTCGCCGACGGCCGCTCGCTGGGCACCCGGGCCCGGCCCGAGCGGGTCTCCCACGGGGCCGCCATGAGCCGGTGACCTGCTGGAACGGCCCTCCTGCAGGGGCCCGCGCCGAGCCTGTGACGTGCTGGAACGGCCCCGCTGCAGGGACCCGCCGCGAGCGGAGCGAGTGGTGGGGGCAGGGGGGTCCTTCTAGCATCCCCGGCGTGATCACCGCCATCGTCATGATCGACGCGGCCACCGACGCGATCCCCGAGGTGGCCGAGGCCGTCGCCGACCTCGAGGGGGTCAGCGAGGTCTACTCGACGGCCGGAGAGGTCGACCTCATCGCGGTCGTCCGGGTCCGCGAGTTCGACCAGGTGGCCGAGGTGATCGCCGGGCGCATCAACAAGGTGCCCGGCGTGTTGGAGACCGAGACCCACATCGCCTTCCGCGCCTACTCCCGGCACGACCTCGAGGCGGCCTTCTCGATCGGCCTGGAGTCCGCCGACTAGGAGAGGTCCCCTTGCCCCCACCGCTCGCACGCTCGCGGCGGGACCCTGCAAGGGGCCGTCAGCCGCGCAGCGCCCGGCTGGTCTCCACCCAGCGCGCCAGCCGGGCCTCGGCCCGCCCGTCGTCCACGGCGGCCGCCGCCCGCTCCAGGCCGGCGGCCAGCGCGTCGTGCAGCCGCGCGGGTCGTTCGGCGAAGGCGGCCAGCGCGGCGGCGGCGTTGAGCAGCACCGCGTCGCGCACCGGACCCGGCTCGCCGGCCATCACCCGCCGGAACACGTCGGCGTTGAAAGCCGGGTCGCCACCCCGCAGCGCGTCGGCCGGCGGCTGCGCGATGCCCAGCGCCGAGGGGTCGACCCGGTCGGGCTCCACCTCGCCGCCGCGCACCACCCACACCGAGGAGGTCGTCGCCGTCGTCAGCTCGTCGAGGCCGTCGTCCCCCCGGAAGACCAGCGCCCGCATGCCGCGGGCGGCGAGGACCTCGGCCACCACGGGCGCCATGCGCGCGTCGGCGACCCCGATCGCGGCCGCGGCCGGCCGTGCGGGGTTGGTCAGCGGCCCGAGGAAGTTGAAGACCGTCGCGATGCCCATCTCCCGCCGCGGGACGGCGGCGTGCCGCATGCCCGGGTGGAACACCGGCGCGAAGAAGAAGCCGATGCCGGCCTCCTCGACGCAGCGCGCCACCGCCGGCGCCGGCAGGTCGATGACCACACCCAGCGCCTCCAGCACGTCGGCGGCACCGGAGGACGACGACGCCGCTCGCCCGCCGTGCTTGGCGACCGGCACCCCGGCCGCCGCCGTGACGACCGCGGCCATCGTGGAGATGTTGACCGTGTGCGCGCCGTCGCCCCCGGTGCCGACGATGTCGACCGAGGCCAGCGGCAGCTCGACCGGCGTCGCCCGCGCCAGCATCTCCGCGGCCAGACCGCCGAGCTCCTGCGGCGCCACGCCCTTGGCGCGCAGCGCGACGGCGAAGGCGGCGATCTGCGCGGGCGTGGCCTCGCCGGTCATCACCTCGCGCATGGCCCAGCTCGTGTCGTCGGCGGAGAGGTCCTCGCGCGCCAGCAGGCGGTTGAGCAGCGCCGCCCAGGTCGGTCGGGCGCTCACCGGGCGACCGGGCGCCGTCCCACCCGGTCGCGCAGCAGGCCGGCGACGACGGCGGGGGCGGTCAGCGGGTCGACGGGGAGGGGCAGAGTGGCGTCGGCCCGCGACCAGTGCGCCAGCCACCGGTCGGGCTGCCGGGCGACGAGCACGCACAACGCCGGGCGGTCGGCGACCTCCACGGTCAGCTGGCGGGCCAGCGCCAGCCCGCCGGTGGGCTGGGACTCGCCGTCGAGGATGCAGAGGTCCACGCCACCGGCGTCCACGGTGTCGACGACGTCCTCGCCCGTGGCGCACTCGATCCACGTCAGCGGTCCCACGTCGGCGGCCGGGCGGCGACCCACCGCGGTGCGCACGGCGGCCCGCACGTCGGGCCGGGAGCTGTAGACCAGGACGGTGGCCGGGGCGGCGTTGCTCACGGCGCCGAGCGTAGTGGCAGCGAGCCCGCTGACCAGGCAGCACGGGATCTCGGTATCGAGGAGGTCACGGCGTCGCCGCGCCGTCCCACCCGCGGTCGTGACCTTGCCGGGAGCGATGCCATGATGGGCCCCGTGACAACGGCTCCCCTGGCGAGCAGCACCTTCGACACCTCCCGGGTGCACTCCCTGACCCGACCGAACCTGGTGAGCGTCGGCACGATCATCTGGCTCTCCAGCGAGCTGATGTTCTTCGCCGGTCTGTTCGCCATGTACTTCACGGCGCGCGCCCGGGCCCTCGAGGGGTGGCCACCGGAGCCGACGCACCTCAACCTGCCGTACGCGCTGACGTTCACGATCATCCTGGTGGCCTCTTCCGTCACCTGCCAGCTGGGCGTGTTCGCGGCAGAACAGGGCAACGTGTACGGCCTGCGCCGCTGGTTCACGATCACCTTCCTGATGGGCCTGACCTTCGTCCTCGGGCAGGGCTTCGAGTACATCCAGCTGGTCGAGGAGGGGACGTCGATCTCGTCGTCGACCTACGGATCCGTCTTCTACCTGACGACCGGCTTCCACGGCCTCCACGTCATCGGGGGCCTCGTCGCCTTCATCTACCTGCTCATCCGGTCCACCATGGGCCGCTTCACGCCGGCACAGGCGACCTCGGCCATCGTGGTCTCCTACTACTGGCACTTCGTCGACGTCGTGTGGATCGGGCTCTTCGCCACGATCTACCTGATCCGCTAGGGAACCGGTGTCCACCACGAACCCGCAGTCCGACGCCCCGTCCGACGAGGGCGCCCCCCGCGGCCTCCGCCGCTGGTCCCGCCGTGTCGCCGACGGCTCGCCCGCCGCCGCAGCCCGCGCCCGTCGTCGGTCCAAGCAGCGCCGCCGCGTCGCCAACGTGGCCGGCCTGATGGCCGCCCTGGTGCTCACCGGCACCCTCTACTCGGCGCTCTCCCCCGCGTACGCGACCGACGAGAGCAACACCAGCGAGTCCTCCGCCGAGGCCGCCGGTCGCGAGCTCTACGAGCGCAGCTGCATCACCTGCCACGGCGAGAACCTCGAGGGCGTGCCCACCCGCGGTCCCTCGCTGATCGGCGTCGGCGAGGCCGCCGTCTACTTCCAGGTGCACACCGGCCGCATGCCGCTGGTCCGCCAGGAGGCCCAGGGCCCGGACAAGCCGGCGGTCTTCTCCGACGAGGAGATCGACCAGCTCATGGCCTACGTCCAGGCCAACGGCGGCGGGCCCACGCTGCCCTCCGGTGACCTGCGCGAGGGCGACCTCACCGAGGGCGGCGAGCTGTTCCGGCTCAACTGCGCGTCCTGCCACAACTTCGTCGGCGAGGGCGGCGCCCTCTCCTCCGGCAAGCGGGCGCCGAGCCTCGAGGACGCCAACGACCTCGAGATCTACACCGCGATGCTGACCGGCCCCGAGAACATGCCGGTCTTCGGGGACAACCAGCTCACCCCCGAGGAGAAGCGCTCCATCGTCAACTACGTCCAGACCGTCAAGGAGCAGGCCGACCCGGGCGGCTTCGGCGTCGGCCGCATCGGCCCCGTCGCCGAGGGCGTCGTCATCTGGGTCGTGGGCGTGGCCGCGCTGCTGTTCGGCATCTTCTGGATGGGCAGCAAGGCGTGACCGCGCACACCATCTCCCCCACGGCACCACGACAGCTGACCCCCTGCTGGGGGCACCACCCGCTTGCGGGGGACAGCGAGGAGGCAGCGTGAGCACCCGCGAGAGCGCCCCGGGGTCGACCGGCGGCGCGGACGTCCCCGGTCCCCTGCACGGCGGTCCGGACGACGACTACACCCCCGAGCAGCTCGCGACCCTGTCGCGGGAGGAGCTCGACCTGCTGGGCGCCCGGTACGACGACGTGCAGGTGCTGCACGTCGACCCGGGCCCCGAGCCGGGGTCCGCGGTGGAGAAGCAGGCCGTCCGTCAGGTCGCGCTGACCTTCGGCCTCGCCGGGCTGGCCGCGTTCGCGGCGTTCGTCATCTACGCCGGCTCCGGCTGGTTCCTGCCCGACTGGCAGTGGACCATCACCGAGGGCGGCTGGAGCGCCATCTTCACCCCGATGATCGGGGCGCTCGGCGGGCTGGCCCTGATCCTGGTCGGCGTCGGCATGGTGCTGTACACGAAGAAGCTGCTCCCGCACGAGACCGCCGTCCAGGACAAGCACGACGGGTCGCACTTCGACCGGGTCACCACCGGCGCGACCCTCGTCGGCGGTCTGCACAACAGCGGCCTGGCCCGCCGCAAGCTCATCACCCGCTCGCTGGTGTTCATGGGCAGCGGGATCGGGCTCATGCTGCTCATGCCGCTGGGCGGCCTCATCCGGAACCCGAACACCGGCGACCCGCTCGGCACCACGAGCTGGGCGGAGGGCGTCCGCCTCGTCCGCGACGACGGCAGCCCGATCCGTCCCGGCGACCAGCAGCCGGGCTCCCTGGAGACGGTCTTCCCGGCCGTCGCCGGCGGCAACCGGGAGTCCGACGCCGCCACGATGCTCATCCGGCTGCGTCCGGAGCAGGTGTCGGTCGACCGGCCCCGCACCGGCCAGGAGGACTTCGGCTACGGCGACTACGTGGCCTACTCGAAGATCTGCACCCACGCCGGTTGTCCGGTCTCGCTCTACGAGCAGGAGACCAGCCGCATCCTGTGCCCGTGCCACCAGTCGCAGTTCGACGTGACGCAGGGCGCCAAGCCGGTCTTCGGCCCGGCCACCCGCCCCCTGCCGCAGCTGCCGATCACTGTCGACGACGAGGGCTACTTCGTAGCGCGTAGTGACTACATTGAGGCTGTTGGCCCCACCTACTGGAACCGGGAGCGCATCTGATGGCTCGTACCGCCACAGCGCCGGGTGTCCCGACCACGCGACTGGGCAAGGCGGCGCTGGAGGTCGACGACCGTCTGATCGTCGCCGGCCCGCTGCGCCGAACCCTGAACAAGGTCTTCCCCGACCACTGGTCGTTCCTGCTCGGCGAGATCGCGCTCTACTCGTTCATCGTCCTGCTGCTGTCCGGCACCTACCTGACCTTCTTCTTCGACGCCTCCATGCGTGAGGTCGTCTACGAGGGCACGTACGCGCCGCTGCGGGGCGCCGAGATGTCGGCCGCCTACGAGTCGACGCTGTACATCTCGTTCGACGTCCGCGGCGGCCTGTTCATGCGTCAGCTGCACCACTGGGCGGCGCTGCTGTTCGTGGCCGCGATCGTCATCCACCTGCTGCGCATCTTCTTCACCGGCGCCTTCCGGCGCCCGCGTGAGACGAACTGGCTGATCGGCGTCGCCCTGCTCGTCCTGTCGTTCGCCATGGGCTTCACCGGCTACTCGATGCCGGACGACCTGCTCTCCGGCACCGGGCTGCGGATCGTCTCGGCGATCATCCTGGCGATCCCGGTGGTCGGCACCTGGGTGCACTGGGCGGTCTTCAACGGTGACTACGTCGGTGAGTTCATCGTCGGCCGGATGTACATCGTGCACGTGCTGATCGTCCCGGCGATCATCCTCGCCCTGATCGCCCTGCACCTGCTGATCCTGGTCAAGCAGAAGCACACCCAGTTCCCCGGCCCGGGGCGGACCGAGCACAACGTGGTCGGCAACCGGCTGTTCCCCGCCTTCGCCGGCAAGGCCGGTGGCCTGTTCTTCATCGTGTTCGGCGTCTGCGCCGCGCTCGGTGGCCTGGTGCAGATCAACCCGGTGTGGCTGTGGGGCCCGTACAACCCGGCGCAGGTCTCGGCGGCATCGCAGCCCGACTGGTACGTCATGTTCCTCGACGGCTCGACGCGTCTGTTCCCGGCGTGGGACATCAACCTGCCCGGCAACTACCAGATCCCGGCGTTGTTCTGGCCGACCGTGGTGCTCCCGGGCATCCTCTTCACGCTCCTGGCGCTGTACCCCATGATCGAGCGGAAGCTGACCCGGGACACGGCATCGCACCACCTGCTGCAGCGTCCGCGGGACGTCCCCGTGCGGACGTCGCTGGGGATGATGGCCATCACCTTCTACGTGGTCCTGCTGATCTCGGGCGGGAACGACGTCATCGCCGAGAAGTTCGACATCAGCCTCAACGCGATGACCTGGGCCGGCCGCATCGGGCTGGTCATCCTGCCTCCCCTCGCCTACGTGTTCACGTACCGCATCTGCCTGGGCCTGCAGAAGCACGACCGGGAGGTCCTGGAGCACGGCCTGGAGACCGGTGTCATCCGGCGGCTGCCGCACGGTGAGTTCATCGAGGTGCACCAGCCCCTCGGCCCGGTCGACGAGCACGGCCACGGCCAGCTGGCCTACGGCGGCGCTCCGGTGCCCAAGCGGATGAACCAGGTCGGCGGTGCCCGCCGCGCGATCCGCGGGTTCTTCAAGCCGATCGAGGAGCCGGCTCAGGTCGAGCTCGAGCAGCGTCAGGACGAGCACGGCCTGGCGGCTGCTGAGGCCGACCGCGAGCTGACCACCTCCGGCCGTCCCTCCGACGGTGGCCGGCCGCAGGAGCCGCGCGACTGAGCACCTGCACCACGCAGCAGGGCCCCGACGGGAGACCGTCGGGGCCCTGCTGCGTTCCGGGGTGACGGCGCCGGTCACGTCCCCGCCGAGGCGACCGCCGCCCCGTCCCCCGGATCGGAGGCCACCCAGCACCACGGCTCAGCGCCCCACGACGGCTCGCGTCCCCGGGGAGCCCCGCGAGGTGGGGTCGGCGAGCAGAGCCGGAGGGCCCTGGGGGCCGCTCGGCCCGCCGAGGGGCCCGTCACGCGCCGACGCCCGAGGTGCACCTCGCCCACCCCGTGCACCCGCCACACGCCCGGTGGAGCCGGGGGGGGGGGGGGGGGGGGGGGGGGGGGGGGGGGGGGGGGGGGGGGGGGGGGGGGGGGGGGGGGGGCGGGCGGCGGGGGGCGGGGCGGCGCCGGGGCGCCCC